>JAYUQK010000106.1:0-20871 GCA_043756785.1 Candidatus Lloydbacteria bacterium
CAATAACTGCGCTCGACTTGACGGGCCCACGAGGAATCGAACCTCGGCCGACGGTTTTGGAGACCGACGTTCTACCATTAAACTATAGGCCCAATTTCTCTGCCAGCAACGGTTTTCGCGCTAATAGCATGCGCTTGATATTAACATCGAAATATTTTATTTGCACGCACTCCGATCTCATCGTGATACAGCAAAAAGTTCTACAGATAGCGGACAAACTCTGGCTCAATTTTGTCTTCGTAAGATGAAATGCGCAATGAGCCGTAGCCACGCGCCAAGCTCCGTGCGACATAACGCGCGTCTGCCACAGATGCTCCACTTTTCGTACAGAGAATAATTGCACTTGTCATATGCTTCAACCACTCTTCTTTAGATAGCGGGGTGAATCCCACTACGTGATAGGAGTTTTTTGTTCGCAAAAGCATTCCCTTTTTGAGTGCGGGGAATATGCCCCGTGAAGCATCTAGAAGCTGAAGGAGTTCGACTTCATTTGTGCAAGAGATGGGAATGCCGCAATCAAGAAGGAAGAGTTGCTTTACCTCGCTACCGATGGATATGATGGATGTGAGGGCGATCCCGTGTGCCCCGTCATCTTGAGGGGCGAGGCGGGTGACCCGTGTCGCTGATTCACTGAGAGGAGTAAAAATGAGTGTCGTAGAGTCGAGTGGCGCATCGGCCTGCACACCTTTCACATGAAAATACTTGCGAAGCACAATATTACTAATATCCTCCGCAAGAAGATTGGGGATGTAGTATTCCTTAAAAAGGTTTGTGTCACTCATTGCGGCATTATACAGAAATTAAAACCACACAGCGAGAGAGCGAGTGACGCGAAAAGACGGTCTTCCACTTACTTCTTTCCCTCCTTAAAGGTAACGCGCTTACGGAGCTTTGCGCTGTACTTCTTGAGCTCGACCTTGCGGGTCACGAGCTTCTTGTTCTTGCGTGTCCAGATGGTTTCACCTGTTTCTTTATTTTTGAGCTGGATGAGATTATCTTGTGACATATGGGTCTTGTTAGGTTTGTAGAGATTACCAAAAACGAGGGATAATGGCAAGTATTTAGCGATACAGGCGTTTTATGAGTGGGTTCAATCGTGTGACTATCTCATATTGAGTAGTAGCCGCATACTGTGCGATTTCGTTGGCACTTATTTCCTGCTTTCCCTGGCTTCCAATGAGTACTACCTCGTCGCCCATTTGCACCTTCGGAATGTCTGTCACGTCAACGACGATCATGTCCATGGAAACGCGGCCGACAATCCCCGCGCTCTTTCCACTGATAAGTACGCGGCCACGATTCGAGAGGAGCCGCGGAATACCGTGCCAGTAACCCACAGGAATCACCGCCAAGGTGGAGTCGCGCGTAAGGCGGTGGGTAAAGTCGTAGCCAACGCGCTCCCCTGCCTTAACCTGCTTCACCTCGCCAACGACAGCTTTCCATGAAAGCACGGGATATAGCGTGAGCATGCGTGACAAATGTTGCTCGGACTCTTTTGACGGCCAGAGCCCATAGCAGCCAATGCCGATGCGCACCATGTCGTAATGCGCCTCTTTGTAGAGGAGTGCCCCGCCAGTGGCAGCCGCATGGCAAATTGGGTCGTGGCCCGCTTCGTAAAATAACTCCTTCCATTCTTCAAATTCGGCAATTTGCCTTTTTGTACTGTCGCCAATACGAGGGTTTTTTGCTTCTGCAAAATGGGTATACAATCCTTCGATGTGAAAAATGCTCGTTCGAGCAAGCGCAATAGTTTCACATAGCAGAAGCGACTCCCTCATCTGAAACCCCTGCCGATGCATTCCTGTGTCTACTTTGATGTGGACGCGCAGTGGTGTTTTTGATGCGGGCAGCACACAGACCTCCCTAAGCTGTGCCATGCTCGAAATAGTGAGGCTGATACGCTGCTTCCTCGCCTCTTTGTACTGCGAGGGTAGCGTGAAGCCGAGGACGAGGATAGGGATCTGCACTCCATCTTTGCGGAGTGCGAGCGCCTCTGTGAGCGAGTCGACGCCGAGCCAGTCTGCGCCGAGCCGCTCCATTTCGACTGCAAACTCATGAATGTTGTGGCCATAAGCATTGGACTTTACCACCGCCAAGAGGAGCACTTTCTTTCCAACCAATTTCCGAAACGTACGATAATTTTGTGCTATCGCCTTCTTGTCTACCTCTATCCATGTACGCAGTCCATCGTTCTCCTTTTTCATAAATTCATCATATCACGCTGGCGTCATTTTACTTTCAAGAAGAGAGCTGTTATATTGTTTCCACGTTCATATGCGTAGGTGGCAGAGCGGTCAAATGCAATAGACTGTAAATCTATCGTCCTATGGGCTACGCAGGTTCGAATCCTGCCCTACGCACAGAATTCGCAAAAAACAATACAGCACCAAAGGTGCTGTATTGTTTTTTGATGCGTAGGGTAGGATTCGAAAGACGGAGGCGCGAAGCCACCCGTCTTCGGGTGTTGCCGAGTCGGGGTCGCGAGCACTTGGGCTTTTGCCGTGCAAGTAAAGGCAAAAGACTTAGTGACTTGTGACCGAATCCCACCCTCTGCACTAGAGCAAAACCGACCACCAAGGTCGGTTTTACGTATGATGTGTGGAGAAAGCCATCTGCGCGGCTTTCAGTAGGGTTCGATAGATTTGGGCGTTTGTTGGAGCGCTTATTCTCCAACTTTTTCTGCCACGGTGGGTAGTGCTTCTGTGCCCATAACCTCACTATCGCGATAATTCACAAATACGACCATGAGGAGGGTTGCGGTCATGACAAACGGCAGTCCGAAAAATGGGATAGGGGTGATAGAAAGAAACACTTGCAAGAGGAGCGGTAGGGTGATGGCATGCAGTCCGACTTGGTACGCCTTCCCATATGTCACGGGCTGCTTCAAGAAACGCAGGAGGAAGAAAATGGGGACCGCACCAAAAATGAGATAGATGAAATTCAGCCCAAGAAAGACGAGGATGCCGAGAAAAATAATCACGACGATCATGGGGCCGACGAGGCGATAGTAGGGAGAGAGGAGTGACTCTAGGTGGCGAAAGAGTCCTTCGTTGATGGTGAGGTCGGTACCAGATTCGTAGCGCTCCAGTCGCACGGAGCTCCCTTGGTCGCGATAAGCAAACTCATCTTTTCCCACCCACATGAGTGCATGCTCCGCGTTGAAACGCTCGAGAGAAAATGGTGTGGTGGTGTCGAAGACCACAAGCGCGGTAATGCCGTCTTTCTGTGCGACGTCGCGGAGTACCTCGGGGACTGGGAGTACGTAGGGCTCGACGACATTCGTGGTGAGGGACCCACCCGCGATGCGCACTTCAAAGTCGTCAGGATAATAGGCGAAAAACTTTGCTGGAAATTCATGGACAAATGTGTTTGCATGCATCACGAGCGGCACCGAAGACACAATGGTTAGAAAAGTGGCGATGAGGAGAGCGAGTGTAGAGTAATATTTCCAAGAGTACCCGAAAGGCTTTGTGAGCAAGGCACGATAGTAAGCGGGCCCATAGATACTTTCTTTAATGGTGGCAAAAAATTGTTTCATAAGCATAGTATAGCAATATAAAGAGGAAATAAAAAAAGCGGCCACACGGGGCCGCTCTAAGGTGTACGCTATATCTATCCTGTGGACTATATCGAAAGTACTGCCACAAAATGTTTCTGTGCATCGCCCCTTTTGTACTGCCGACGCTTTGATGAACCGTGGTCTGGCATATAAAGATCGAGGTATCTCATAGACCGGTCGTGGCAATCAGGCTCGTCATGTCCAAATGTTCCATCACCAAATTCGGCGATCAAGAAATCTATCTCGACAGCAAGCGGCAACGGCTGGTCGTCATAGTGTGGTCCATAGTCCCAATCATCCTCGAGCTGAGGGGGAGAATCTGTATCACCATATATTTCATGCCAAAATTCATTGGCTAGCCACCTCGTTTTCGTCAGCTGCTGTTGCACAGAAAGAAATTCTGTGGGGAGAGGCGCTGTCTCTCTCTTGAGATGGTCGAGGTAATCAAAATAGTCACCAGCAAGATCACCACCACCCGCGAAGCCGAAGTAATGCTCGTGATTGCGGCGATGGGTCACACGCCGCGCACGGCGAGCGCATACTTGACGACGCGTGCTGGTCTCCCGACAATGTGACCAGTAATCCTTGTCGTCAATTTGATCGTAACTGAGGCGAAAGCGCTCATCCACTACAACTTCGTCGCCGACACCAACATCTGGAACGGGGTCGTCCTCGTCGTCACCGCCTTCACCAAATTTGGCGACCAGCTGATCCACCCAGCTGAGAGGCTCACATGCTTGGCCATCAGTATCTTCTTCTTCGCCGTCGTCATCAGCACCGCCCTCCTCATCCTCCGTGTCCGCAACGAGGCTCTGTGGGGTCGCAAACCCTTCGCGGGCATCTACCCACGGGGCTTTCAGTTTGTTGACCGCACGGGTGGTGAAGTCGTCACCATGTGGCTCGTCGGGGTCGTTCAAACAAAATCCCAAGAGCCCTGCGTCATGGTCGAAAGTGAGAGTTTCACCGCACAATGTCTGAGACATTTTTTCTTCTCCAAAATATTGATGATTTTGCGCTTTTTGATTGGCAAGGGGCAACTTAATGCTTCAGCCTATCTAAAGATATTATAGCATAAAGAAACACGATATGTCAAGCATTTGTAACATATTGCAAAAAACGCCCCCATTAAGGGCTATTTGACCTCCATCCCTCGGAGGATGGCGATACGCTCCTCGGCAGGTGGATGGGTCATAAACATTTTGGACATAAACTTACCCGCTCCATCAAAGGGGTTTGAGATATACAGATGCGCATAAGCATTTGATGCAGTCGTTGAAGGAGTGATGCTTCCCGCTGTGTGAATTTTCTCAAGTGCAGATGCAAGCCCTTCGGGGTAGCGCGTGAGGAGTGCACCCGACGCGTCGGCGAGGAATTCGCGCTTGCGCGAAACAGCGAGGCGAATGAGTGTCGCGGCGATGGGGGCGAGTATTGCTGCGGCGATGGCGATGATGAGCATGAGCCCACCACCACCCTTGTTGTCGCGACTCCCACCACCAAACATCGACATACGCAGGAACATGTCCCCCGCGATGGCGACCATTCCCGCGAGTACCACAACAACGGTGGAGACGAGCGTGTCGCGGTTGCCTATGTGGGAAAGCTCGTGTGCGAGCACTCCCTCGAGCTCGGGCTTGCTCAATATACGGAGCAGCCCCGTATGTACGGCTATTGCCGCATGCTCCTTGTTGCGCCCTGTCGCAAACGCGTTTGGAGATTGGTCTTCTACCACATAGAGCTTCGGCATGGGGAGCCCTGCGGTGATGGAGAGGTTCTCCACGATGTTCCAGAGTTCTGGGAGCTCGTCATGTGTCACAGGCTTCGCATGCACCATAGAGAGGACAAGCTTGTCGCTCCACCAGTAGCTTCCGATGTTCATGAGGAGACTAATGGCAACGGCGATATAGAGGATATTGGAGTTTCCATATACTTGTGCAAACAAAAACCCCATACCGATGACGAGCACGAGAAACACCCCAAGAAGCCCGAAGGTCTTGGTGACATTTGCTGATTGGTGTGTATAGAGTGTGGCCATGAAGTCCTAGGTAGAACTTTTAAAACTTTACTGCAACATTTTCCTGTGCGACGTCATTGTCAGGAAGGTCAAAAAATTCTTTTTTCCCAAACTTGAACATATTGCCAATGATATTGCTTGGGAATGAGTCGACGGCAATATTGAGGTCGCGTACGTTGCCGTTGTAGAAGCGGCGAGCAGCCTGAATCTTGTTCTCTGTATCTGAGAGCTCATCTTGTAGCTTCGCAAAGTTTTGATTGGCCTTCAGGTCTGGGTACGCCTCGGAGAGTGCAAATACGGACTTGAGTGCGTCGGTAATCATGTTTTGTGACTTCGCCTGATTGGCGGGAGTGTCGGCACCCTGCATTGCCATGTTGCGCGCCTCGATGACCTTGGTGAGTGTTCCCTCTTCGTGCTTCGCGTAGCCCTTCACCGTCTCGATGAGGTTCGGAATGAGGTCGTAGCGGCGTTTCAGCTGCACTTCGATGTCTGCCCACGCCTCTTCAGCGCGCGCGATGAGCTTTACGAAATTGTTGTACATACCGATGAGCCAAAATACGACGACAGCAAGAAAACCTAAAATAATGATTGATGACATATGATTGAATGATGAAGTTACATTAAAGACGCACGTTCGACAAGAGTACTATTATACCCTACCCCAAAGGCTCCGCAACATAAAAAAACACCCGCAAGGGGTGTTGGTGGAGCGAGTGCCAAAAATCAATCTGATCCGACCCCGCCGAGCCGCTGTGTTCCATTAGATGAAAACCCCGTTGGAGCAGATGCCCGAGAACGTACGACGGGAGCGAAGTTTGGCGCGAGGAAGACTTTGTGCGGGCTGCCATCGTGGTATCCCACGTAAAACGGCTTTCCGTTATTCGTGAAGACCTCTCTGCCTTCCTTGTCGACAAAGTATTCCCCAAAATTAGGGAAACGCTCATGCGTGGCATGCATGGCGAGCTTTGGTGATTGCGACTTTTTCTTTACTGGCGGAGCGGTACCCGAAATGGTGAATTCGCCATACTCGGGATGCTTGTCGTCAACGTAGAAAGGCACGCCGGCCTTCCTGCGCACAAGCCGAGCGCGAGAGAGCGGTGGGGGGGGGATAAAGCTAGCGAACACAAATTTCTCCTGAAGTGACAATAAAATCTAATATGAGAATACCTCACCACGATACTTTTGTCAACTTACTTCCCCAAAAGAGCGGCCCCGACAATTATGCCGGGGCCTTTTGGTGCTAGACCACTAGAAACAGAGCTCCGCTGGGTCGCCGTCGGGGGTGATTGCATCGCGATTGCAAGCTGTAGCTACCCAGTCGTCGGAGTCTTCCCTAAGGCCACCTCGAGGTGGGATGCCCTCCCCTATTGCTGATGCCATAGCGTGGGGGTCCTTGACCTCTGGATCGACAGCGCCAGCGCCGAAGGGATTCACTATTCTGCCCATGAGTACTCCTGATTGAAACAAGATGCACTACAAATGTAGTGTCGAATAATTATCTACTTCATTTCGATTTTGTCAACAATCGCTCAATTTTGGTAGAACAAAAGTCCTCAGATGTATCAAAAAGGCGCCATATTTCAGGCGCCCTTGGGGAGACGAGTGGCAGTGCTCGGCTCAATGCAAAACAAAAGAACTGGGGCTATGTGCGTGTGCACTATCCTTCCCGCTTTCAGTGGCGGGTGTATCGGTCGCAATAGTGGACGAATGCGTTGGGTGAAGAAACGTGACACGGCCATTGTTGTCTACGTCGGCGTAGAAAATATCACCAATCTGCAGTGTGCCACTGTTACAAGGCACCTCTTTGCGAATGACGTAGCGTTTCCCATTCTCATCGCTGGCGGTTTTGAAGAGTTCATTTATGGACGCGCATGTGAGCACGATCGACCCTGCGCGCGGGGAATCATCCACGACAGGAGTGACGGTAGTTGAGACTGGTTCGGATGGCGGATCAATGACTGCAAACAACGGAAACTCGTCATCTGTCGAGTTGGCTTTTTGTTCGTCAACGCGACGGCGAGCAAAGAACCGTGAAGCCAAAACGCCGAGTAGGACAAGTGCGCAAAGAGCAAAAAGTGCAACTATTTCGGGGAACCGCTGCGTGGCGAGCGATGCTTCTGCATCGACTTTCTTTTGCACGCTTAGCAAGGGGGCGCTTTGCGGTTCTTGCACTTTTATTCCCGCCACAGTCGCCTTCGATAGCAGGAGCTGCTCGGCCAGAATTTTTTCTGGGGAGCGCGGCACGGTAATCTGCGTACCCACCTGAATGTTTCTCCATGCAGGGTCTGTGCACTCTTTTTTCGACAGAGTGCAGGCGTCTACCCAATACTTTGGCCAGTCTTTGCGTGGCAATTTTTCTGCGATGAAGGTCGCCCAAAGGGTGAAGCCTTGCTTTGCGGCAAAGCTTTCGGTTGTCGCAACTTCCGCTGCAACCACCCCGACGACTGGAGACTGTTTTTCCCCCGCAGCGAAGGATCCGAGGGAGAGCATCATCATGGTCACGAAGACCATGATGATGCGAAACAAATTAAATGAGGACATTTCAAAACTCCTTAACAAAATGACAAATAACAAGGGGAAAACTTGCTAGAACAATTATACCATAAGATACTCCATATTGTCAATATTTATATACAAAAACACCCTCGATGGGTGCTTTCTGTTCTATAAAATGGCTTGTCATAGGTGAGACCTCCGTTTAAATTGAACGGAGGTCTCACCTATGAGGGTACAAAAACGCCTTTATTCAGGCGTTTTTTGTTTTTCATTGGAGTTCGGGGGGGGGTGCTAATATCCCATGTCCCCCATTCCCCCGTCCATGCCGCCACCTGCGGGTGCGGGCTCTTTCTTTTCTACGATGTCGGCTATTGCGACCTCAGTGGTGAGGAGTATCGCTGCAGCAGACACCGCGTGCTCGAGTCCTGCACGAGTGACCTTCACGGGGTCGACGATGCCGGCTTTTAGCATGTCGGGCACCATGGCGTCTTTTGCTGCGTCGTAGCCGGCGTTACCCTTCGACTCGATGATACCTTTGATAAACACCGCTGCGTCGTCGCGCCCCGCATTCACCACAATCTGCTTGAAGGGAGCGGAGAGTGCGTCAGAGACGATGTGGTAGCCGATCAAAAATTCAGAATTTTCTTTGTCGAGATGCCCCTTCTTCGAAGCATCGCTCTTGCTGATCTTCTCCTCGAGCGAGCGTGCGACACGCACTAAGGTCGAGCCTCCGCCAGGGACGATACCCTCGGCAATAGCAGCCTTCGTCGCCTTCACCGCATCTTCGATTTTCAGTTTCAAATACTTCATTTCGGTCTCCGTCGCAGCACCGACCTTCAGTATCGCAACTCCCCCAGAGAGCTTTGCGATGCGCTCCTCGATTTTTTCTTTGTCGTATGTCGAGTCGGTGTTTGCCACCTGCTTTTTCAGCTGCTCGATGCGCTTTGAGACGTCGGCCTTCTTGCCTTTTCCGTCGACGATCACTGTCTTTTCTTTGGTCGAGATGATGCGCCCCGCACGGCCGAGCATCTCCATCGTAACCTTGTCGAGCGAAAGCCCTATTTCGTCGGTAATGACTGTGCCACCGGTGACCACAGCGATGTCCGCGAGGACGTCCTTTTTGCGCTCACCATACCCAGGTGCCTTCACTGCGAGTGTCGAGAAGCCTCCGCGGAGTTTGTTTACCACAAACGTCGTGAGCGCCTCCCCGTCCACATCTTCGGCAAAAATCACCAGCTCTTTGTGTCCGGTTTGTGCCATCTTCTCGAGGAGTGGCAGCACGTCTTGGATAGCGGAAATCTTTTTGTCGGTGAGGAGCACGTATGCATCTTTGTATACCGCCTCCATGCGCTCAGGGTTCGTGATCATGTAGGGCGACACGAACCCTTTGTCGAATTCCATACCCTCCACTATCTCCGCTTCGATACCGAATGACTGCGACTCTTCGACCGTGACGACGCCGTCCTTTCCTACTTTCTTTATTGTCTCAGCAATCTTCTTGCCCATTTCGTCGGACTCTACAGAGACGGTCGCGACCTGCTCTATCTCGTCGTCGGTCTTGATGGGCTTGGCCATCACACGGAGCATCTCGACGGCGTCACGAAGGGCGGCCTCCATACCACGACGCACACCCATAGGGTTTGCGCCCATGGCAATGCGGCTCATGCCCTCTTTCACCAGTGCCTGCATCAAGATGACCGCGGTGGTGGTACCATCCCCTGCGACCTCGTCGGTGCGTGAAGCGACTTCCTTTACTATCTCCGCACCCATATTTTCCATTTTGTTGGGAAGGGTGATTTCTTTTGCGATAGAAACGCCGTCGTTCGTGATGGTCGGTGCGCCGTAGCCTTTGTCCATCACCACGTTGCGTCCGCGGGGGCCTATAGTAATCTTCACTGCATCAGCGACCTTGTCGACTCCTGCGCGGAGTGCTTTGCGCGCCACCTCTCCTGAAATAATTTGTTTTGCCATAAAATAAAAAGAATTATTTCTCGACTGCTAATATATTTGACTCGCTCGTGAGCACATGCGGGACCCCACTGAGCTCTACCTCTTCGGCGTCGTAGCCTCGCTTAAACCAAACAGTATCACCTTTTTTAATTTCCATTGCGATACGCTTGCCGTCGGACGCGTATCGCCCTGGGCCGGCCGACACGACGATGCCGCGCTCATGTTTCTCATTGGCCTCTTTTCCTGGAAGGATGAATCCCGAGGCGGTCTTTAGCTCGCCTTTTGCGTCGAGTGGTTGAATAAGCACGCGGTCGCCGAGTGGCGCGATTGTCTTTTCTTTTTCTTGCGCTTTTGTTTTTGCCATACTATTGCTTATGTTAACGACTCATAAAAGTTGCCTCATTATAAATGAGAAGTGAGCGCAGAGTCAAAAAGTCACTTTATGAAGATACGCCTTCATGCTACCATGCGTACAAATGACATATAAACTTTTTTACACATCGGGCGCAGTGACACTTATCGGACTCATCGGGGCATACCTGTGGGGTGGTACGGAGGCGCTTTTCATCACGGGGCTACTCGCCATCCTCGAGGTCACACTTTCTTTTGACAACGCCGTGGTGAACGCAAAGATACTCAAACGCATGAATGCAGTCTGGCAAAGGCGCTTTCTCACGTGGGGCATCCTCGTCGCCGTATTTGGCACGCGCGTATTCCTCCCCGTGCTCATCGTGGCGGCAAGTGTGGGAGTATCTCCTTGGCTTATCGCCACACTCGCCTTAAATGACGGTGCAGCATACGCAGCGATGGTCGCAGATGCGCACTATGCCATTGGTGCATTCGGCGGTATTTTTCTCCTCCTCGTTGCGCTCAGCTTTTTTGTCGACGATGCAAAAGAAGTCCACTGGATAAAAATAGTCGAGAAACATCTCGCGCGTTGGGGCAGTATCGAGGCAATGGAGATCGTGCTTGCGCTCATTGTACTTGCAACGCTCTCCGTCGTCGTCGCACCAGCGCACCAAGCGACAGTGCTACTCTCGGGGCTCGTTGGTGCAATACTCTTTATTTTGATCGAGGGCATTGCCAGCGCATTCGACGTGGAGTCGACTGCGGTGGCAGGGAGTAGTATCGCGCTTTTCGTGTACCTCAATATCCTCGACTCGGCATTCTCGCTCGACGGAGTGGTAGGGGCATTTGCGCTATCATCTGACCTCGTGATCATCGGAATAGGGCTCGGCATCGGCGCATTCTTCGTCCGCTCACTCACGGTCTTTCTCGTGCGCGAACGCATGCTCGATGCGCTCCCCTACTTGGAACACGGCGCGCACTGGGCGATACTCGGGCTCGCGGGTGCGATGCTCCTTGGGCTCGTATTCCACATTCCCGAGGTCGCCACAGGGCTCATCGGGCTCGTCTTTATCGTGCTCTCCTACTACTCCTCAAAAAGGGCACTCCATCACAGAAAATAGTTTTTTTACATAGGGCTTCCCTTGTACAACATTTTCTTTGACAAAATTTGAGAAAGGTGTATACTGAGTTTTCAGTGGCCGCAGCTCGGTTTTCATATAAAAATGAATCTCGATGCTGCGGGCTCTGTGTTAGCTCTTAGCTCTTTCCCTCAACCAACCAAAGGAGGTCAGATGTGAAGCAAAATTCACTTCAGAGTTCTAAAAATTTTTGACGTCGCCGGCTGGCCAGCAAAGTGAACTTTTACGGCAACCCCGTTAACCACACGGAACCGTATTGAGTTCACCCGAGCCCGCATCCTCACCGATGCGGGCTCAAATATTTTATACTGCCTACTACCCAAGGTTGCTTATGTATTAGGGTAACCCTCGTACATGGTGCTTGCGCAATATGATTGATTTTGTTAGTCTTTCCCTACAACTGAATATTATCCACACTATTGAGAGTAAACCGTTTCGGTGCGCGTATCGACCTGAGATGGCCCTCAAGAGGAACCAGTTATCTGCCTCAAAGCAGATTTTGTAAATTATTATGGCAAAAAAAGACATTGCTCTGGATTTCGGAGAAGTCATCATCGTCGGGGGAGAGCAGGTGCTCAACCCAGACCATGCGATGAGCAAGTACATGGCGGAGCTCACGAAGCGCCCTGACGCGGGTGAGATAGTCGAGGCCCCCGTTATCAAGGTCGGTAAAAAGGAAGTATTCGTGAACATGCCACCCTATGGCATCGGTATCATTTATGGACGCGAATACATGAACGCGCGCGACCTGATCCGCCACATGAATGTGGGGGACGTCATCACGGCAAAGGTCGTCGAAAGTGAGAACGAGAACGGCTACGTCGAGCTCTCGCTCAAAGAGGCACGCCAGTCACTCATCTGGGGTGAGGCAGAGGACTATGTACGCAAAAAGACAGTCCTCGACGTTATTGTGAAAGACGCCAACAAAGGCGGGCTCATTTTGGACTGGCAGGGTATTTCTGGATTCCTTCCTGCATCCCAACTCTCTGGCGACCACTACCCACGGGTCACCGACGGTGACAAAGACAAGATCCTCGAGGAGCTAAAGCGCCTCGTGGGCGAGAAGCTCTCGGTCATCATGATCACCGCGGTCCCCAAAGAAGGAAAGCTTATTTTCTCTGAGAAAGAGCAGAACCAAAAAGAGAAGGAAGTTATCGTTGCCAAGTATCGTCTCGGCTCTATCGTCGAAGGCGAGATCACCGGCATCGTCGACTTTGGCGCCTTTATGAAGATCGAAGAAGGCCTCGAGGGCCTCATCCACATCTCGGAGATGGACTGGGGACTTGTGGACGACCCACGCAAGCTCTTTAAGGTGGGCGAGCGCTTGAAGGCACAGATCATCGAGATCAAAGACAACAAAGTCTCTCTCTCAGTGAAGGTGCTGCGCGAGAACCCATGGAAGAGTGCGGAGAAAAAGTACAAAAAGGGTGACATCGTGAAAGGTGTCGTCATCAAGTTCAACAAATACGGCGCACTGGCCTCCATCGAAGAGGGTGTGGCGGGACTTGTGCATGTATCCGAATTTGGCACCGAAGAGAAGCTCAAAAAAGCACTCGAGCTCGGCCGGGTATACCCCTTCACCATTACGCTCTTTGAGCCAAAAGACCAGCGCATGACACTCTCGTTTGGAGAGGTGAAAGCAGTGGAGAAGAAGGCGGCGTAACCTGCGACACAAAAAACCACCCAGAAATGGGTGGTTTTTTTATGCCCTGCACAAACTACATAGGGTACCCCTATGTAGTGAAGAAAACTTGACTTTTGCTGAAAAGTTTGATATAGTTGTATCAGATATTCTGGTACTATTTACGCCTTTTGCGTCGATAGAATGACAACTTAATTCAAAAGGAGTTTGCAATGACACAAGGGCACAGTTTTGGCGGTGGCCTCGAAAAAGACGAGGTTCTCCTCGCGCTTGGTAGCGCATTTCTTCCAATGCTATTTCGGCAGCGTGGGGGACATGGGGCAGTGGGTGCAGACGGCACCCAAGCTCCAGGATTCCTTTCGGGACTACTCACGGTACTTGTGAGGGTCTGGGAGGAGAAGGGTGGCAGCATGAAAGACGAGAGTGAAATGCTCGAGTCAATGTTTGCAGACTCGTCTGCAAAAAATGTGAAGCTCTCCCCCATCGAGCGCAAGAAGGTCTCGGCTGTACTCGGTGCAATGACCCCCGCCGAACGCAATGTGTTTCGCATTGCCATCTTTATCATGAACCCAGAAGTCACGACAATCGAGACTGCTGGGAAAACAGACAAGGACGGCAAGGTGGGGCCATCAACGACGCGTACCGAAAAAACCGGCATAGACCCTCGGGTCAACGTGCTCTGTGGTATCGCGGAAATGGTTGATGAGAACATGGGTAACGTCGACGAGGTAGCAAAAATGCTCCGTAACGCGGGGGCACTGGGGGGCGACAATGCTTCTCTCAAATTCCTCGGCAAGGTCCAAGAGGAAATCAAAAAGATCCTCTGCCGTGTGCTCGGCGTCAACTCCATCGAAGAGATCTCCATTGGCCTCTTGCGGGCAAAAGGAAAAGAGCTCTTGAGTCACATCGAAGTTCCTGATCCGACACAGCCAAGGCCAAACGACAACGCGGGGTGGTATGTGCGCATGATGCGCGCCATTACACCAGGCTCATTCCCTAATCCACCATCTGTGAAGAAGAAGTGGTTTTGGCAGAAATAACATCATCAACCGACAGAAAAAATCGGCTGATGTGCCGATAAAGTAAGTCTTTTAGGAGAAGTATCATGGGTTTTTGGAAATCGGCCGGAATCGGCCTTGGCGTCCTCGCTGCATTCTTTGGGCGGGGCCCACTTGGGGCGAGCTACAAGCGTGGCATTCAATATGCCACTGATGTGCACATCGAAGCATGGAGGGTTGTATTTATCTTGATGGGCATCATCGGGGTCAATGCACTCTTCATGTGGATGGAGTTGCGGGGCATGCAAACAATGCTCGTGCTCCTCTCCTTTGGGGTGGGCATATTCTACCTCTCGTTACCGAAGATTGCCGTCCCCCTCGCAGGGGTGGGTGCGGCGATACGTGCAGGTGAGGAAGGCGACCAAGCAAACGTTTGGCTCGTGAGAGATGGGCTTAAAGACCTTGTGAACAATGCAGGTGTCGTGTTCTTCTGGCTCGGCGTCTACATTCTCGCGACCATCATCGTGCCGATGGGGATGTACTTCATCCTCTTTATCACTTTGCATGTGCCGCTTGTGCTGATCCTCGCGTTACTCATGAGTGGCAAAGTTCCGATCAATCCGCAAATCTATGACACTGCATGGAAAGTGCTCTGGGCTTTGGTGATCTGTGGCGGGCTCACGGTGCTCGTTTTCCGAGAAAACTTGGGGCCATGGTGGGTGAAGCACACTGCCAATCAAGCGTCGCGCGTCGAGGCAACTCAACAAAGCGAGGCTATTCGACAGATCGACAAGATGCACGCAGCATGGCTCGAGAAACATGTGCGCACCGAAAAAGGCCAACGCGTGATCACCGTAAAAGATGCGGAGACGGGAAAAATGAAGGTGGTCGACGCCGCGCCATACATCGTAAAGAAACAGAAAGAACGCGATGAGGCGCTCAAGGCCCTTGCACCCAACTCTGTGGTAGATGGTACGGCTTCGCCAGGAAAGGCTGCTGATGGCCCTCCCCCATTCATGTCGGACCCAATGGGCTGGACATCGTGGGAGGTGGCAAATGAGCCGCGCTATTTTTGGGGGCTCGTTATCGGCCACATCCTAGGAATCTGGCTGATCAAATGGCTGTGGGGTAAGCGCACAACGGATGCAATAACCGTGGGGAAAAACGTCACCACCACAAAGGTGGTGACGACGAGCTCGGGTTCGGGTATGGGCACGCTTTTCCTTCTGGTACTACTTGGGATTGCGGGATACATGCTGCGGGATCACCCGACCGTCGTGAAGGCCATGGGGCGTGACGCACATGGGGTGTATACCAAGACGGTGGTACTCCCCAGCATGACGGAGCTCAATCGTGGGCAATTTGTGGCACAGTTCAACTACGTCAATGCCCAAGTGCCGCTTGCGCAAAGCATGTGGCACGGGAGAGAGGTGACGATCACCCCAGAGAGCTTCATCACGGCTGAGAAGGGGGTGCACGTAACTCTCGCATTCGGTGAGGGAAACGGTAGTCTCGACCTAGCTTTGAGTGGTGGAAAGTGTGCCCTTGTGAGCAACCTCGTGCCGTATGTGTGCGAGGGCACGTGGCGCACAGAGCGTGCCGGCTCCCCTCTTGGAGGGTACTTCCGCGGAGAGTGGAACACTCAGGGGACCAACATACTCCTGACAATGTACAAAGAAGACTACCGAGTGGAGAGGGGCGACGCTATCGCCACGATACTTTTCCTGAATAAGGTGAAGGACGTGCGGTGAGCTGAAGAAAGAGAAAGTTCTTTTTGTTTTTGCACTTGCGTAGAAATCAGAAACGCCAAGGCTTCGGCCTGGCGTTTTTTTATTTATCCAACTGGGGGGCTCGTACTACGGGAGCTTGGTGGGAATAACTATTTGTGTGCCTCCCCCGCCTCCAATATCCAAAGTTTCTTGGATATAGCCCACTATGGCCCACAGTGCGAAAATGCAAAATAGTCCGACGAGCCCCCAGACTATTATCTGCTTTCCCTCCTCAACCGCCTTTTCATCCCCTGCGTGATTGATGAATTTTACCATGCCCCAAAAAAAGATCATCACCGCGATAGATGCTGCGAGCGGGATGATGGAGTCAAGTATGGTAATAAATCCGTCTACGAGAGTAAATGCGTCAGCAAAAGCAACCATCGGGAAAGTGGTGAGCGCAATGGGGCTCGAAAAAATGAAAAGTATTTTTTTAGTCTTTTTAGACATAGTTCATGAGGTTGGGGTCGGCACCAATAGAGTTGATAAGCAAGCGCATAATACCGAACACAGAAACCATCACGAACATGCCGACGATACCCCAGATCATACTTTGCTTGCCTGTCGTACGCGCCTCTTCGTTGTCGGGGTTCCAAATATATTGCAAGACGCCGTAGATAAAATAGAGCGTGGCAATGCCAAAGAGGAGTGCAATGAGGGGGTTGAGGATGAGGGTGGAGATCTTGCCCACAAATGTCTTTGCTGCGGGGGGTATGGGGGGCGCAGCGGCGAAGACACTGCTCGGTAGAAATAAGGCGATGGCGGCTGCAGTTGCGAGATAAGACATTCTGTCAATCATGAAGATATTGTACCACTCACCTATGTAAAATAAAACCACCCCAAGGATATTGGGGTGGTTTTATTACTTCACCTGAGTTAGATAGCCGAGGGTTATCGTGCGGGTGGGTTGAACGTTGGCGCTGTACCTGTGTTGATGGTACCTGAAATTTCAAGTGTCGTTGAAATATATCCGAGGATTCCCCAGAGTGCGACCATGACAAAAATGGCAACCATGCCCCAGATCATGAGCGTCTTTCCGCTCTCCTTTGCTGCCTCGTCGCTTGCATTGGCAATGTACTTGACCAAACCCCAGAAGAACGCAACAACCGCAAGAGAAAGTAAGAGCGGGATGAGTAAATCTATGATGCCCTTTATTGCAACGACAAGGGCGGTGGGCTTGGTAAGCGCCTGAGCAAAAGCCGTCATTGGGATCGTCATCAGTGTGATGAGTGCGATGCCAGATCCTTCTTTAAAATAATTTTTCATACAAAAATGTAATATTAATAATAGGTGAATAAAATATAAACGACCAAGTAGCTATATATTCATGATATATCGCGCTACCCCCCTTGGCAATCACACAACAAAGAAAACTGTGGATTAAGGGTGGCACCAAAAGAAGTCCGTATTTGCGGGCTATTCTGTTCTGTGGGCTATTTTTTGAGTGGGTAGAAGAGCTGCCCTACAAATGTTGCGGGGACAGGCTCGCTCACGCCAAAGCGCATTGGCAACTCCCCTTTGGGCATATAAAATGTGCCAAAAAGTATGTCGATGATGGGGAAGGTGGGTGCGAAGTTCTTCTCTCCACCTTCACTGATGGCGGTGTGATGCCAGCGATGGAATACGGGGCTCGCGATAAAGTACTGGAGAGGCCCAAATGTCCAGTTGAGGTTCGCATGCACCAGCGCGCTAAGGACGAGGTTGACGGGGCCGAGGAGTATGTACGCGAGCGGGTCAAACCCGAGCACAAATACAGGGAGTCCTGTCGAGAGCGTGTACACAAATAAATTGAGCGGATGAAAGCGGGTGGCGGAGAGCCAGTCCACGTCGACACTGCTGTGGTGCACTGCATGAATCTTCCAGAGTGCCTTGTCGTGAAAAAGCCGATGCATAAAGTATTGAAGCACGTCGGAGACGAGGAGTACGACGAGCATTTGGGCCCAAATAGGGAAATCTGCGAATACACCGAGGCCTCTTGAGAGAAATACGTCGGCGCTGAGTTTACTGTCAATGAGAGTGAGCGCAAGCCCCGCGAGCACCCAACCAAAAAATATGCCGTACAGCGGCTGGAGGAACCAGTAGACCGTATCCACCCCAAGCGACTTTCTCAAGAATTTTTGCTCCGGATTGTTGGGGAAAAAGAAGGCGAGTGTGGTAAAAATCAGTGCACAGACAAAGAGCCAGATGGCCGAAGAAGCGAATATACTGAGGATGGCGTCCATAAAATAATCATAGCATAACACAGCGGTGATTTGCGCCACGTGCCGCGCATTCCTCCTGGCTTGCAGATATCCCCCACTTCAAATACAATCACACGCACACGGAGGGTTCGCATAGTGTGAGCTGTGGCCGAGGGAACCCATTCTTATGGGAGCCACAGCGCAAGACCTTTTGAGGTTTATTCGGATAAATCCAAAAGGTGTACAGCCTCTGTAAGAGGATAGTGCACAGAGGTGCTGCTTAGGAATAGAAAACGGAGGCGTCGCATAGCGGTCTAGTGCACACGCTTGGAAAGCGTGCAAGGTGTCAAAGCCTTCGAGAGTTCGAATCTCTCCGCCTCCGCCCGCACAAAATACCACCGGTAGGTGGTTATTTTGTTGGGCGGAGGCGAGCAGCAAACTGCTTTGCTGCGTGAGAGGTTCGAAAGGACTTTCGTTATCGAGTCTTCCAGATCGAAAGTCACCTGCCGAAGTAATCGGCGAATCTCTCCGCCTCCGCCAAAATTGGGAATTAAGACGACGCTTGACATAAACGCAAAAACGCTCAAGCATGAGTCGTGTATATGCAACGTACGGAAACGAACAAATTGCGTGATGTAGAGCTCGTGCAGAAAACGCTAAAAAATGCGGACGATTTTGTGGAGATTGTCCAACACTACCAAGCGCCACTGCGCCGCTATGTGACGCGCCTAGGATGCAGGGATGTGCACGACGTGGATGACCTCTTGCAGGAAATATTTCTCAAGGTGTATACCAATTTGAATGACTACGACGCTGATCTCCCCTTTTCCTCATGGCTCTATCGTATTGCACATAACGAGACCATCAGCTTTTTCCGAAAGAAGCGTGTGCGCCCGATGCCGGTTGCCACAGAAGAGGAGACCCATCTCTTTGAAAATATTACCGACGAAATTGATTTTATCGAATCCCTCGACGCAAAGATAAGTGGGGAAATTTTGCACAAAGCGCTCCTCGGGCTGGAGGAGCAATATCGTCACGTGCTCATACTGCGATTTTTTGAGGAAAAGAGTTACCATGAGATATCAGATATTCTCAAAATCCCAATAGGGACCGTGGGGACCCTCCTCAACCGAGGAAAAGAGCGCCTCCGTGATACTTTCGTCACTAAAAAGATACATTTATGAACAATACATTACCCGAAAAAATTATAGAAGAAATAAAAAAGCAGGGCATTCTCCCGCGTCCGAGGTGGCAGTTTCTCCTTAGGCGCTTCACGCTATGGTCGCTCGCGGCAACGACGACCATCTTAGGCGGTATCGCCGTGGCTGTTATTGTTTTTATATTTATCGACCATGACGCAAATGTGCGGGCGCACCTCAACGAAAGTGTATTTGTGGATCTCCTCGAGACTATTCCGTACCTTTGGCTTGGCGCGCTCCTGCTCCTCACCTTTGTGTCTCAATATGTCGTGCGTCACACGAAGTTCGGGTACCGCCACACGCCCATACAAATCGTGGGAGTGGTCATCGCATGTAGTATTGCGCTGGGGACTCTACTGAGTGCGCTTGAAGTCGGCGAGCGGGTGCAGGACTTTCTTGTTGCAAGAACTCCGTACTACGACGCGCTTGTCTCTACCTCAAAAGATGTGTGGTCGCGTCCAGAAAAAGGACTGCTCGGAGGAACCATTGCTGAAGTACGGAGCGCTGAGGAGATTACCCTTGTGGATTTCCAAGGGAAAAGCTGGCTCGTGGATATCGGCGAAATAGACGATGTGGATAATTCCCCCATGCAATCGGGGATAATAGTAAAGATGATGGGGTCCCAAGAAGACATGTCTGGCTTCCGTGCCATACAAATACTGCCTTGGAAATGAGCGGATCTGAAAGAAATGTCCATGATCGTGCGTAGTAATAGATGTAGGGTCAAAACAAGCTATTTAGGACTTATAATACTCATTACTACACACGTATGAAAAATAAATCACTACTCGCACTCGTTGCGGTCCCCATCGTTGGTCTTGGTATCGCAGGAAGCGTGGCATTTGCACAAGGGCAGAATCCGTCGGTTGAGCTCCCTGAGCATGAGGTTGCTATCACTGGGGATGCACTGCGGGCTGCTTCGGTGGCAGCGCTTGCACACACGGGCGCAGGCTCGGTCACGGAGACCGAAGCTAACGACGAGGAGAGCTACTACGAAGTGGAGGTCACGCTTGAAAATGGCAACCAAGTTGACGTGCAACTCGACCAGAATTTCAACGTCGTCGGACAGAAAATTGAAAGTCCGAGTGAGGATGAAGAAGGGGCGACTAGGTAAGTGCTCTTACGGCTCTGCCATTGTGGACTGGCGGAGCAGCAAGCGCATTTATAAAATTTATTATTTATCTTACTACCATGAAACGTCAAACAATGTTCATTGGGCTCGTAATTGTCGCCACAATAGGTGGAGCTATTTTTTACGCAAACAAGCAGGTACCCAGCAACGAAGAGCAATCCATGAGTCACGTCGTAAAATCCGATAGCTATAATCCGCAAATCAATCCAGAAGACTTTACGACAAACATCACTAACAAATACTTCACATTACCAACAGGCAAGAAAATGATTTTTGATGCTGAGACCGTATATGGGCCGGAAAATATCGAGATACATATTACCGGGGAAACTAAGGTTATTGAGGGCGTTACCACCCTTGTCTATCTGGATACCGTACACAGAAATGGTCGTATCTATGAAATTACAAAAGACTATCTAGCGCAAAACAAAAAGACGGGCGATGTGTG
>JAYUQK010000107.1:0-2725 GCA_043756785.1 Candidatus Lloydbacteria bacterium
AGCCAGCACCTTTACGCGAAGGGTGTGATTCGTTCGGCCGATCTTTTTTATCTCGCGGTGCGCCTCGCGGGACTCGACACCATTCTCCCGTCGGGTACATTTCTTTTTCACACCCCCCTCGACCTCTTTGGTGTCGTGGCGCAACTAGGCGCACGAGACCATGGTATCGCACGGGTCAAAATCACCATCCCCGAAGGATTCACGGTGGCACAGATGGGGAAATCCCTATCAACGTCACTGCCTGACTTCGATACGGCACAATTTACTGCTTTGGCGAAAGACAAAGAGGGTTATCTTTTTCCGGACACCTATTTCTTTTTTAGCACAGCAACCAGCGGGGAGGTCATCGCAAGCCTCGAGGCTAACTTCCAACTCAAAACCGCACTCTTGTATGCAGATGCAAAGCAGGCAGCAAAGCCATGGTCAGATATAGTTGTGATGGCTTCGCTTATCGAAGAAGAGGCAGTGGTCGATGTGGACAGAAAAATAATTTCGGGAATATTGTGGAACAGAATAGGGCGGGGCATGCGGCTTCAGGTCGACGCGCCATTTGTGTACATTATGAATAAAGCATCAAGTGAACTCACCCTTGATGATCTTAACCACGATTCGCCCTACAACACCTATCGTTATGCGGGACTGCCGCCGAAACCCATCAGCAACCCAGGGTTCGCGGCGCTTTCTGCTGCGCTATACCCAACACAAACGGAGTTCCTCTTCTACCTTTCGGATAAAAACGGTGCTATGCATTACGCAAAAACATTCGCAGAGCACAAGTTGAATAAAGCACGCTATTTGCGTTAAGATGCAGAGTACAGAAATATGGAACTCAACCAAATTCACAAAGTGCACTTTATTGGAGTGGGAGGAATTGGGGTCTCTGCGCTCATACGCTTTTTTGCGCAAAGAGGGACACTCATTGCGGGCTCAGATGTGACGCTCCCACCTCGAGATACATTTCCCGAGGGGCAATATTACGAAGGGCACGACGCCGCACACCTCGCAGGAGACGTTTCGCTCGTTGTTTATTCCCCAGCAGTCCCCGAGCAGAACCCAGAGCGCGTGCGCGCCCGTGAGCTTGCTATCCCCGCGATGAGTTATCCTGAAGCATTAGCAATGGTCACCGCACCCTTCACCACCATCGCAGTATCAGGAACTCATGGAAAGTCGACAACGACTGCGCTGATGGGGAAGTTGTTCGAGGGAGGCGGCCTCGACCCCTCGGTCATTGTCGGAGCTGAGGTCCCTGGCTGGCCGGATCGCAACTTACGCATGGGCAAAAGCGATATTTTCATCGTCGAAGCATGCGAGTATCGCCGCAATATGCTCAACCTCACTCCGCAGGCGATACTGCTCACCAACCTTGAGCTCGACCACCCTGACTATTATCACGACCTCGCAGATATCAAGAGTGCATTTCGAGAATATATTGCCAAGCTTTCTGGTGAGGATTTGCTCATTATCAACAACGACGATGCAAATATTCGCGACATCGTTCGTGACTCCGATGCGATCATCGTTCGCTTTGGCGTCGGTGAAGGGGCAGACCTCTATGCTCGCGCTGTTTCCGAGGCAGCGGGAGTCCAGTCGTTTGAATTGGTATGGAAAGGCACTCCACAAGGAGTCTTCAACACCCCGCTTGCGGGACTCTACAGCGTATACAACATCCTCGCTGCAGTTGCCACGTACCTCGCTTATGGTGGCTCCTCACTTGAAATACAAGGGGTACTCAACCTATTTCATGGCGTGGGTAGGCGTTTTGAAATAGTCGGGACACTTGCCAGCGAGCGCCTTGGCGCAGTGGTCATTTCTGACTACGCACACCACCCTACGGCGCTCCGGGCGGTTGTTGCGGGTGCATTGTCTCGCTACAAAGACAAAAAAGTCCTTACTGTCTTTCGCCCCCACCATCGTGAACGCACAGAGAAGCTGATGGATACATTTGTCGAGACGATACTTGGAGTGCCGCACATTATTCTCGTCGAGATTTATGATGTAGCGGGGAGAGAGGAGGGTATCGCTGTGAGCTCGCAAGATGTGATAGAAAAAGTACTGATGCACAATCCGCGCCACGATATTCTCTACGCAAAAGATCTTTCTGACGCAGAGACGCTCATTCGCCAACAAGCACTATCGTTTGACGTTATCTTAGTTGTCGGGGCTGGGGACGCCGATGTGCTCGCACAAAGACTCGTCTCATCATGATCACCCAAAGTCTTAAGGGAAAAGTTTTTGTCGGCATGAGCGGAGGTGTGGATTCTTCCGTCTCTGCTGCATTGCTGCAAAAAGAGGGATACGAAGTGGTGGGGGTTTTCATTAAAGTGTGGCAGGCCGACTTTCTGCCGTGCACATGGAGGGAAGAGCGGAGGGACGCAATGCGTGCTGCTGCACATCTGGGGCTACCACTCATCACACTTGATTTAGAAAAGGAATACAAAGAGGAAGTCGTGGACTATATGATTCGTGAGTACGGAGAGGGAAGGGTGCCCAACCCCGACGTCATGTGCAACAAGCATGTGAAGTTCGGTGCGTTTCTTGATTTTGCAAAAATAAACGGCGCAGAATTTGTTGCAACAGGGCATTATGCTCGAGTCGAGCATGGAGGAGGATGCGGACGCAGGAAGCTGGGCTCTTGTGCATCACGGCCCAGGGTCAGGGCAAGGTCGGCGCGGCGCGTCAGCGCTTCGGGAGCAAGCCAGGTCGTGCTATCGGTTTTGTAGCCATC
>JAYUQK010000108.1:0-7206 GCA_043756785.1 Candidatus Lloydbacteria bacterium
CCATGCACGAGCCATTTCGCGTCGACGTGGAGCATGGGGTCGTCGTCGGCTTCGCAGATAATGCACCAGCATCATTTGGCGAAGTGATTGCCAGCATAAAAACAAATGAGCGGCCGCTCATCCGCGAGATAGGCTTCGGACTCAACCGCGCCATCACGCGCGAGCGCTACGTCGAGGACATTACCGCATTTGAGCGTATCTTGGGAATGCACCTCTCCCTCGGCGAAAAACATAGTGTGTATAAAAAAGAAGGCATCATCACCCACAAAGCCCGCTTCCACGTCGACCTCTTCCCCGTCGTCGACCGCGCGATACTCGACGGTGAAGTCATATTTGAAAATGGGAAATACATAGTTTAACGTATTGCTAGCGGCATAGAAAAAAGCCCTACTTGCGTGGGGCTGAAATCGAATGCAAGGACAAAAGTCAAAGTGTCAAAAAGACCACAGTGACCCCAAGTCCTTAAGGCTAACTTGCGAGACAGGCAGTGAAGTCCCCAGCACCCCAGCCGGTGGTCAGCTCCCTCGTGTGCCAATTCCACCCTTCACCGTTGCGACGACCGAGACAGAGCACGGAACGGCAGTCGTGTTGGAGAACAAGAATTCGTCCGAAGAAGTCAAAGTACGTGATGTCACGCTCCCTGTAGAGGCGCTCGAGCGTCTGTTGCCCCTTCTCCTTGAGTAAGGTAACACCGAAGCGTGGGTCGAGGTAAATGCCACTCCCGCCAATGAGGCGGCGCATTTTTTCCTCGCCAGTAATGAAGTTTTCGCCTTCTTTGATAGAGGTCTCAAAAAGCACCTTCGAAAAATCGATCTCGGTGAGCTCGAGTGAGCGGTCGTCGGTGTCGGTGCCTACGTCTTCCCACCTCGCCATCGCGCCAATTAAAGTGTCTGGGGTAAATTCGGTGGGGTGGACGACGTTGGGCGCCCAGCAGAGTTCTTTTCGGGCAAACTTCTTGAGCTGGGCGAGATACACTGACCCCTCCTCGCCAGACAACTTTTGTTGAATGTCGTTGATGACCCCCTGAACTTCGGAGAGTGGCAACAGTCCGAGCATGCCTTTGGACATGGTCAGTTCCTTTCAAGATTACTCAAGCCTTACCGAACTGGTTGCGCCAGAGCAGATAATGTCTCAAAAATGAGGCACTTTCTGCTCTGGCGCATACTTTTTACTCAATGAACGTATGGGTGCATTACACCGTAATTCCATAAAATATGCAAGTTTTTATTCCATTTTCATGAACTTTTTGCGCTCAGATTTGGAAAAATGCTCGATTGCATAGCGGAGTGCAGTGCGAGGCATGTGGGGTGCATGCTCGTGTAAAAACTGCTCGAGTGTGGGGCGAGACTGCTTGCCCACTTCGCGGAGCGTCCAGCCGACCGCCTTGTGCATCAGGTCCTCTTTATCAGAGAGCAGCATGCCGGAGAGGTTGAGCGCATCAGCAAAGTCACCTCTCCGAATGAGTGCATGTGTTGCCACAATAGCGATGCGTCGCTCCCACATATTTTTCGAACGCACGAGTTTGTAGAGCACGTCATGTGGGCGAGAAAGCAGATGTGTGCCGATGATATAGCTCGCCGATGCGTCCACCAAGTCCCAGTTGTTGATGTGCGCAGTATGCGCGAGATAAAATTTCATTATTTTTTCGCGCTCTTTCATTCCAGCACTTTTGTACTGCCCCACCAAAATAATGAGCCCAGTCAGGCGACACTCATGCACGTGGCTTTCCAGTAGGTGGCTTACTTCCGGAAGCGGAAGTTGTGCACATGCTTTTGCGAGTAGTCGCTGCTCGAGCACCGTCACACCGATGAACACATCACCTTCGCCGTATTGCCCTTTCCCTGTTTTGAAAAATCGCGCACTGTTTGCAGCTTTGGTTTTTGTGCCTAGTTTTTTGAGGGCACGTGCTACTTGTGCTGCGGTATCCATAAATATTTAGTTAAAGTCGAGGACAATATCGTAAAAATTTTTTATGCGGTCATTTTTATCAACAACGATCCCCTCTGCGCGATAGAGCTGCATGCGCTTCTTGCGGTGCGCATCATCTACCCAGATCTTCCCATTTGCATAAACGATGCGATGAAATGGAACGCGCTTTGAACCGGCAGACTCGGCGAGCGCATCTGCCTTGCCAAGCACGCGCCCTATACTTTGCGCCGCCATGCCACCACTCCCCGCTGCGCGCGCGATGCGGCCGTAGGTGGTGACACGCCCCCTAGGTATAGAGAGCGCTGCTTTTGTCACGCGTTCAGTAAAAATAGACATAAGTGTGTACCGCAAGTATATAAGCTACCCACTTTTCACACAAAGAAACGCAAAGGCTCTTAGGATTCAGGGGTATGTGGGACTTCGTCAATAGCAGATACCGCTTGCAGGAGGCGCTCTCCCCTGCTTCCTGTCACGATAATATATTTCTTGCATTTCTCGTCGAGGCGTGCGATGAAGCGCTTGTGCATGTCGTGCCGAATATGCTCACCGTCACGGAGTCCATCTTGTACAAAGGGTATCTCATCACCAGTGAGGATGTGGAGTGCGTATTCCCTCCTTGTCGCTATCGCCTCGACCACACTCGAGCGGGTACCCATATAGCGCTCATGCCAGACCCCCGTCGCAAATGCATCGGTATCGCATATCACCAAACCATTTGAAGCCTCCGCCAACATGTCTTCGAGCGCACACTGAGCCTTTGCGATCTTTACAAACTCCTCGCTACGCCAAGCTGTATCGTCGCCCCCAAACACTTTGCCCTCCGAATAGAGCCGTCCGTATTCAGGAACCCACGTGGTGGCATAATGCTTTGCCAGATCCTTCGACAGGGTAGTAGTACCAGTTGACTCGGCCCCAAGCACACAAATGCGTTTTGCAAAGAAGGCACGCACACATGGCTCGAGGAGGTGCGCATACTTGGTTGGATCAGAGCGCACCATCGTTCCAGAAACAGGAAAGTGTGTACGGTCTTTGTCGACCAACACATGGACACACCCCATAAACGATGCATATGGGTCGCCGTATGCTTCGGAGGTGAAGACTGCGTCAGGAGTAAACCCCAGTACATCCAAAGTATTTTGTGCCCAGCCCGCGGAGTCGTCGTCAGCGAGGCGCTCATCATCAAGCAGCAGCACCCGCACATCCTTGTGTATCTCTTGGATCCATCCTGCCCGCGCTGCACCAGAAATATCTTGGCTTTTTTTAGCGCAGACAATGACGGTCAGCTCTTCGCACTTTGCGCGCGCAGTATCGATTAAATACTTGTGCCCGCGATGAGGGGGGGTAGAATTTTCCAATAACAACGCCGCGATGAAACATGTTGTTTTTATTTATTAACCCGCACCCACGTGTGGAGCGCGAAGGTCGCGTGAATAAAGAAGGCAATGTATAGCGCGGTGAGCGTATATGCCCCCGCCGCAGAAAACAGGAAAATGGAGACCACATTCACCGGACCGAGCCAGAGTATCCAGCTTTCCACTTTTTTCTTTCCAAGCAGAAACTGTGCCACCACGCTTGCGGCGACTACGAGTGCGTCGAGCCACGGATAAAGCGACCCTGGGGAAAATACGTCGATAAGTGTGTAGACAAGGGCTGTTCCCAGCACAAGAGAAAGTAGCGTCACCCCTCTCCCTGCCCACGAAAGCGTGCTGACAGGCAACTCGGCTCTGCTCGGCCCACCAAATACCCAGTACTGCCAAGACCACAACTGAATAATGACGAAATAACCCCAGTTCAGCCACTGTTGCCCAGGCAGGCCTATTTGGCTAAAAAATACTCCGAGTGCAAGAGCGCTCACTATCCCCCAAGGCCAGCAGAGGATATTGCGCGTGCGTGAGAGCCACACGCACACGAGGCCACTCCACGTGCCCACAAATTCATACACGTTGAATGCATGGCTGGGAACAAAATATTGTGACACGAGCTCGTATGCGACCGTAGCGATTGCCATCACGACGAGGACAAAAAATTGCTCTTTGTGATCTTGCCTTGTCCCCCACAATCGTATCATGTTTGATGTGTGCATAACTTCTTTATTAGTGTATATTGTACACTTTATTATACAACGGACACTTCGTCAAGCGCGCTAGTAGCAATGTCTACTTTTTTCAACAGTTGCGTGAGGTATGCCTCGAGGAGGGCGAGTGTGGTGAACTGCTGAATTCCATACTTTTCGCAGACAATGTCGACATTCCCCTTTCGCCAAAACCCTGATGGGCAAACAACGAGGAGTTTGCCACTTCGCGCATGTAGACCAATTTCCAATAAAGAAATTGGGGACTTTGTGCTTGGGTCGAGATACATCACAATGTGGTCGCTTTGGGCGAGCGCGCCAAGCTCCCACTCCACCTGAGCGCGAAATTGGGGATTGTCTTTTGTCTGTCTCCAGCTACTGTCCCAGTCGGTGCGGCGCGGGTTGAGGAGCATCACCTCATAGCCCGCGAGTGACTCTACGAGAGGCTTTTGCCACTCTTCAGCTCTGCCCATTTCAATACTTCCCCCAAGAAATATTTTCGGGAGGTGTGTCTCGGGTATCGCTTGTGTGGCCTTAATCTCAACCATGCCCTCATTATTACGCACATTGGCGTTCAGGTAAAATACACCGCAGTGGTGCACACTCAGGCGCAGATGTGGGCAAGCCGATAATCATGACTTATTTCTTCCTGCGGTGGCGACTGCTTTTGCGACCACGCGTGCGACGCGAGGGTCAAAGGGTTTGGGGATGATGTATGTGGCAGAAAGCTCTTTTTTACTGACAAGTTTTGCGATGGCGAGGGCTGCGGCAAGCTTCATTGCCTCAGTGATTTCTCTTGCACCTGAGTCGAGCGCGCCACGAAAAATCCCCGGAAAAGCGAGCAGGTTGTTTATTTGATTCGGGTAGTCCGAGCGACCAGTGCCAAGGACGGCAATCTTTGTCTTTTGTGCAAGCGCATAAGATATCTCGGGGTCGGGATTTGCCATAGCAAAAACAATAGGCTTATCGGCCATGGTTTCTACCATGCGGATACTCAACACGTTTGCTGCCGAAGTGCCGACGAAAACGTCTGCATTTACCATTGCCGCGTCGAGCCCGCCTGACCTCCCTTCTCTGTTAGTTTCATGTGCTATTTCTTGCTTGTATCCGCGGATACCTCCACGCTCGCTGTGAAGAATCCCCTTGCTGTCGAGCATGATAATATTGCCCCGCATCACACCCGCACGCACGAGAAGGCGATATGTGGCGATAGCTGCGGCACCCGCACCGTTTATAACGACACGGACGCGTCGCATTTCCTTGCCCACCACAGTGAGTGCGTTTAAAAGCGCGGCGAGCACCACGATGGCGGTGCCGTGCTGGTCGTCGTGAAAAACAGGAATGTCGAGCTCGCTCTTGAGGCGCTCCTCGATTTCAAAACAGCGCGGGGCAGAAATATCTTCGAGATTTATTCCGCCAAATGATGGCGCAATGGCTTTCACTGCACGAATAATCTCCTCCGTGTCTTGCGTTGCGAGCACGATGGGAAATGCGTCTACTCCACCAAAGTGCTTAAACAGTGCAGCTTTTCCCTCCATCACAGGAAGCGCAGCCTCGGGGCCAAGGTTCCCCAATCCAAGTATCGCCGAGCCGTCGGAGACCACGGCCACCATTCTCCCCCTCATGGTGTGGGTGCGTGCGAGGCGCTTGTCTTTTGCTATAGCGAGGCACACTGCTGCGACCCCTGGGGTGTATGCGAGCGATAGGTCATTTTTGTTCTTGAGCGGCACGAGTGCTTGGATCTCGATTTTGCCCTGTTTTCTTTTGTGTAGTGCGAGTGATTTTTTGTCGAAATTCATATTGGTGTGCCAGTATAGCACAGGGCAAAACAGTGCTGTGGACAATGGGTGACTGTGGCGTAAACAAAAAACTCCCTGTGGGAGATTTTTATCGCAGAGGTCTGATCGTTAGGATGCACCCAACGCGCTCTTCAATTCGAGTCTTGCTTTTTCTACCGTCGCCTTAAAATCGCTCAATGCTTTGTCGACTGCGAGCTTGCGTGAGTTGAGGATGGGAAGCAATGTGTCCTTGCGTGCATCAAGCGCCTTCGTCGACGCGTGGAATTTCTCCCGAGCGGTCTTCACTGCAGTCGCATAGGATTCATGGGCGGTCTTTGGTGCGACATTTGCGGCGCAATCCGACTTTGCTTTCAGAAGAGCTGCGCCAGTCTCCTGTGTGAGCGTTGCGAGAAACCCGTCGACACTAGACTGCCTCGAGGCGACAGCGGCATCGACCGCAGTGCGGTAGCCGGCCACTGCAGCATCCACCGCAGTGCGACGCGACGCGATCGCCGTATCTACCGTACTCACAAATTTTTCTACTGCGGCCTTTTGTGCAGAACTTGTTGCGCGCGCACCAAGTGCGGTGTGCCACTCCTCTCGCTTTGTATCCCAGTCACTCCGGTGGTCAACCCGTTTTTCGTCACGCGCACCATGTCGTGCGTCGATCTTTGCGCGGACTTCACTACGCTTTGTGCGATACTTTCCCTCGCGCTCGCTGATGCCTCCCCCTACTTTTGCTCCAATTGCGTCAATGTTCGCACAAAAGTTCGCACGTGTCCCACTCGCATCTCCAGCTGAGCGGAGCTTTGTGTCGCCTTGTGCAAATACCAGTGAAGGGAGTAGGAGTGATGTGGTGATGCAGAAGGCTACGAGTGTAGTTTTTTTAGAATGTTGTTTCATCATATGCAGTGTTAAAGTCAGTAATAGACTGGCTATCGGAACTCACCAGTGAAATATCTCCGACGCTATCGTCAAGTAATGCCGCATCTCCGTTCGCTTCAAGGAGAATGGCGAGGGTGAGGTCGCTGATCTCTCCTGAAACGGGGGCGGCGGAGACTTGTTGTGCACTCCGTGCCATTGCAAAGGTTTGCACCTCAGCACTCCCTACTTCTTGGGATGCTATCCCCATGGCACCCTCATTCGCTACGTCTAGGCTACTCGCTTGCATGAGTGTGGCCGAGGGCGACACAGTGTCGTTTGTGGCGATAGGCGCTGGCTTTTGATCAGACCCCCCTGTGCCCGCTACTGCGGTGACCACGATAAGGAGTACGGCAATAGGCACGCCTATTTTCCAATTCATTTGCATCATTGCATTAAAATTATTACTCAGGTGATTAAATACGCTCTTCTTACTCTCCTTCGTATAACTCTCGTGCGGGGATGTTGTGACGGGGTGAAGTACGGGGCTTGTGGTGAGGGACTCGA
>JAYUQK010000109.1:0-7149 GCA_043756785.1 Candidatus Lloydbacteria bacterium
TTTTGTACTCCTTGTTGGCGCATTTATTGCTTTTAAAGATGCTGCCTTTATACAGGGGAGCCCCACACTCGCGCGCATGGCATCAATCTCGCTCGACGACAACACGACAAAGTCCCGCTTTATGATTTGGAGTATGTCGTGGGAGGGCTTCAAGGAGCGCCCACTACTTGGTTGGGGGCAGGATAACTTCCTCTATGTCTTCGCAAAGCATTACAATCCACAAATGTGGAATCAAGAGCCATGGTTTGACCGCTCTCATGACGTATTCTTCGACTGGCTTATCGCTGGTGGCGCGCTCGGGCTCCTCGCGTACCTCTCCATGTTTGGTGCGACACTCTATTACCTCTGGTTCCCACGTCGGCATCACTTCACCATAATCGAGCGCAGCATCTTGACGGGCATGCTCGCGGGATACTTCATACACAATATCTTTGTATTCGACAATCTCACCAGCTACATTATCTTCTTTGCATTCTTGGGCTACATGCATACAACCCACGCTGATGCCCTGCCTCCTGAAGTGGCGCACAAAAAAGTGAAGGCGTCGGACGCGCTTGAGACAGGGGATATGCTCATTGCGCTCGGCGCAGTCGTCGCCATGACCTGTGTGCTCGTGTATGTGGTAAATGTAAAGAATATTAACGCAAACAGAGCACTCATTAACTCGATTCGCCCCGAGGGAGTGCTCGTGCCAAGTGTGGGTAACACAAAAAAGATAGCGATGAAAGACGTGCTCGATCTCGACTTGTTTGGTACGAGTGAGGGGCGTGAGCAGCTCGCCCAGCTCGCAGTGCAGACGCAGGACCCTCGCGTGCCCGAGGATATTCGCCGCATGTTCCACGACACGACTGCCGCGGAGTTTGCAAAAGAGCTCGCACGAGATCCACAGAATGTGCGCACACTTTCTTTTGCCGCCATGTTCCATGCGCGTTTTGGTGAGTACGACAAAGCGCTCGTGCATTTCCAAAAGGCTATCGAGCTAGCACCGAAACGTCAGTCGACGCGCATCGACCTTTCCACGATGTTTATCGCCACAGGAGACTATGTGCGCGCAGAGGCAGAGGCGAAGACGGCGTATGAGCTCGCAAAAGAAAACCCTGAAGCCGCACTTGCCTACGCTGCCGCTCTCATCTATCAGAAAAATGCAGCACTCGCGACCACGGTCATGGCCCCATTTAATACGGGGGCGATTGCCTACGATTCACGCCTGATAAATGCATATGGCAATACCAAGCAATACGATCAGGTCATCATCATCGTGAATGAAAAAATTGCGCGAGGATTTGCCTCAGGTCGCGACTACTTCGCTCTCGCGGGAGGGTATCTCGAGTCGGGGAGAGTTGACGACTCTATTGCCGCCATAGAGAAAGCAATGAGTCTCGACGCTAGCCTAAAGGAGCAGGGTACGCAGCTGATAACGCAAATCAAGTCCGGCCGCACCAACGCCTCCCCCAAGTAAATCTACTGTTTTTGTCTGTCGAACATAAAGAGCTAAGCAAAATACATAGGGACCCCTGTGTATTTTGTTATACTGTCATGATGGCGCAACAGAAACTAAAACACAAAGAAAGCAAAGTGGTCATCTTTCAGGCAAAGTCGGGAGCTATTGAGCTACGGGGAGATTTTCGCAAGGAGACTTTATGGGCGACACAACTACAGATCGCTCAGGCATTTGACGTTGACGTTCGTACGGTCAACGAGCATGTGAAAAATATCTATAGATCAGAGGAATTACACGAAAAAGCAACTATCCGGAAATTCCAGATAGTTCAAATGGAGGGAAAAAGAGAAGTTGAGCGCGAGGTGATGCATTATAATTTGGACCTGATTCTTTCCGTCGGCTATAGGGTCAGCAGCAAGAGGGCTACTCTTTTTCGACAATGGGCGACGAAGACGCTGCGGGCGCATATTGTGGACGGGTACACCATCAACCGCTCGCGTATAGGGCAAAATTACGATGCATTCATGCAGTCTGTCGCTGCTGTGAGGGTGCTACTTCCCAAGGATGCACAAATAGACACTGCGAGCATCCTCGAGCTCGTGCGCATGTTTGCCGACACATGGATGTCGCTTGACGCGTACGACAAAGAGATGCTCGACATAAAGAAACCCACCAAGAAAAAAATACGCATTACTGCAGAGAAGCTCAAGGAAAGTGTGGCGGTATTGAAAGGAGAGCTTATCGCAAAAGGCGAAGCCACCGACCTCTTTGCCACAGAGCGTACGGGAGGTGCACTCGAGGGAATAGTGGGCAACGTCATGCAGTCGTTCGGCGGGAGTGATGTGTATCAAGGTATCGAAGAGAAGGCCGCGCATCTCCTTTACTTCATCGTTAAGAATCACCCCTTCCTCGACGGCAACAAGCGCACGGGGGCATATGCCTTTGTGTGGTTCTTGAGCATGGCGAAAGTGTTGGACACAAAACGACTCACGCCCGCTGCACTCACCGCCATCACGCTCTTGATCGCAGAGAGCGATCCCACGCACAAAGACAAAATGGTGAAATTAGTCGCAATGCTTATTGCGCCCAAAGGAAGGAGTCTTATTTAAGTTTGCCATGACTATTCGTGAACATGTGCCGCTTGCGCCACTGACTACATTTAAGGTGGGGGGGGCTGCACGATATTTTGCGGAGGTTGCTGATGCTTCGGAGGTGGCGGAGCTATTTCATTTTGCGCAAGAGCAGGCGCTTTCAGTCTTTGTATTGGGTGGTGGGTCGAATATTTTGGTGGACGACTTGGGGTACATGGGGCTCGTGCTTAAGATGAACATACAAGGAATTTCATTTTCGAAAGATGGTGACGACAGACTGTGTGCCGTGGGCGCAGGAGTATCTTGGGATGCACTGGTCGCGCGGTCGGTTGAGGAAGAGTGTTGGGGTGTAGAAAACCTTTCACTCATTTGGGGGACGGTCGGTGGTGCGGTGGTGCAAAATATCGGCGCATATGGATGCGAAGTAAAAGAAGTCGTCGAGTGGGTCGAGGTGTACGACCCCGCACAAACGTGCGTACGCACTCTCACAAATACCGAGTGTGCGTTCGGCTATCGCGACAGCGTCTTTAAGCACGAGGGAGCAGGTCTCGTCATCATGCGCGTGGGGCTGCGATTTAAAAAGCACAGTACATCGAATATTTTTTACAAAGACCTCGCAGCATATTTTCTAGAGAGAGGAATCATCGCGCCGACCATACACGAGGTGCGTCGCGCGGTCATCAATATACGCACCGCAAAGTTCCCCGCACTTGCGACTGTGGGCACTGCAGGCTCATTCTTTAAAAACCCTGTAGTCACAAAGGCTGTGGGCGGGGCCTTCCTTGCACGTTTTCCTCTTGCCACACACTACGACATTGGTTCGGGACTCATGAAGCTCTCTGCGGCATGGATCATCGACCACGTGCTCCATATGAAGGGGGTACGCGTGGGTAATGTTGGATGCTTTAGTGCGCAAGCGTTGGTGATAGTAAACTACAAAGATGCAACGAGTGAGGAAATAAAAAATTTTGTGCGCGACATACAAAAAAAATGTTTTGAAGAGACGCGCATCACACTCGAGCACGAAGTAATTTTTGTAGACACAAAAAAATAAAAAAATAAAAATAAAAGTTATCCACATGTTTCTTTTAAAACACATTGAGTATGCATGAAGCACGAGGGATAATAGTAGTAGGAGTGTTCGTTGCTAGCAATGAAATTTTTCACAAGAGCACTCACATCACTAAATGATGTTTGCGGTCGAAACACTCATTTTTATAAATCACTAATTTCCACTTTTATGGCAGCAAAAAAGAAGGCAGCAAAGAAGGCAGCTCCTAAGAAGAAGGCAGCAGCAAAGAAGAAGAAGGCGTAAGCCACACTTCTTCCACAAAACAAAAACTCCCCTTGGGGAGTTTTTGTTTTCTCGCACGCGATGTGGGGGAGTGTTGCTTTAGCTTACTGCCTGTGCGGCACGAGGTGCAATCTCTCGTGTATGTAAAAATACGTGTTGTAATGTTTTTGCGCCACATTTTTGTTTTTGGTCGCGATGCGCTATAGTGGGATTCATGCAATTTCTGAAGAATATATTTCCCAGCGAGGCACAAAAAGAGCTGAAAAAGCTCGAGCCAATCGTCCTCCAAATCGGTGCTTTTGAGCCCGAAATGCAAAAGCTTACTATCGAGGACTTCCCCGCAAAGACCGCAGCGTTCAAAAAGCGACTCGCTGAAGGAGCATCGCTCGACGACATAATTCCCGAAGCGTTTGCCTTGGTGCGCGAGGCGTCGTTGCGAGTGCTTGGGCAGCGTCACTACGATGTGCAGCTTTTGGGAGGACTCATTTTGCACAAGGGTGGAATTCCCGAGATGCGCACTGGAGAAGGGAAGACTCTCGTGGCGACGCTCCCTGCGTATGCCAATGCACTGGAAGCGAAGGGTGTGCACGTGGTCACCGTCAACGACTATCTCTCTCGCCGTGATGCAGTGTGGATGGGCCAGATCTACTCCTTCCTCGGGCTCTCGGTCGGGGTCATCAATCATGACTCATCGTATCTCTACGACCCATCTCAAAAAGTACTTGATGAAGACCGTGATGCGATGGGCTCCTTTCGCGTATTCTACGAATTCCTGCGCCCATGTACGCGACCTGAGGCATATCAGGCGGACATCACCTATGGAACAAACAATGAGTTTGGTTTCGACTATCTGCGCGATAATATTTGCTACGACGCGCGTGAGCTCCGCCAAAAAGAGCATCACTATGCCATCGTCGACGAGATCGACTCTATATTGATAGATGAAGCGCGCACCCCGCTCATTATCTCCGCCCCCGCGCAGGAGTCCGAAAGCTTGTACGGCACATTTGCTGCGATTGCAGAGAAAATGCATCTTGAAGAAGACTACACCATCGACGAAAAATTGAAGGCAACGCAGATCACCGATGTGGGGATAAATAAAGCTGAAAAATTGCTCGGCGTAGAAAATATTTATACAGAAAAGGGCATTAAGTATGTGCATCACCTCGAGACCGCCGTGCGCGCGAAGGCACTTTTTATGCGTGACCGCGAGTATGTCGTCCAAAATGACGGAGTGGTGATTGTCGACGAATTTACGGGGCGACTCCAACCGGGGCGACGCTGGTCCGAGGGGCTGCATCAAGCTATCGAGGCCAAGGAAGGGGTACGCGTGCAGCAAGAAAGCCGCACCATGGCGTCTATTACGTTTCAAAATTATTTCAAACTCTACACCAAGCTCTCGGGTATGACGGGTACCGCCTCTACGTCCACAGAGGAGTTTATGAAAATCTACGGACTCGATGTGACACCCATCCCGCCCAACAGACCTTCTGCCCGCCTTGATGAACAAGACCAAATCTTTCAAACAGAAGAGGGTAAGTTTGCCGCTATCGCACGCCGCGTGAAGGAGGCACACTCGCAAAAGCAGCCCGTGCTCATCGGCACTGTGTCTATAGAGAAGAACGAGTTGCTTTCCGCATTTCTCTCTCGGGAAGGAGTTCCTCATGAGCTACTCAATGCAAAGAATCACGAACGCGAAGGAGAGATCATCGCGCAGGCGGGCCGTATGGGCTCGGTGGTCATCGCCACCAACATGGCAGGGCGTGGTGTGGACATCAAGCTCGGTGGCAACCCAGCGACCGAAGAGGAGTATGAGGCGGTGAAGGCGGTCGGCGGGCTCTTTGTACTCGGTACTGAGCGGCACGATGCACGCCGTATCGACAACCAGCTGCGTGGCCGCGCGGGTCGCCAAGGGGACGCGGGTCGGACACAGTTTTATGTGTCACTCGAAGATTCACTCATGCGCATTTTCGCCTCTGATGCTATCAAAAGTATGATGGGCCGCTTTGGTATTCCCGAAGACCAGCCCATCGAGCAGAAGATGATCACAAAGGCGCTCGAGAGTGCGCAGACAAAGATCGAAGGATTCAATTTTGACGCGCGCAAGCATGTGCTCCAGTACGACAACATCATCAACCTACATAGAAAAACAATGTATGCGCGCCGCAGGAAGCTCTTGCTTGGAAGCCGTGCTGAGGTGAAAGAGTATCTCGACGAGCTCATTTCAGATGCGGGGGAGAGAGGCGAGGTCGCAGAGGTCGCCCGCGCAGAAAAAATAGCCACCATCGGTGAAGACGCGTTTTCTGATGTGGTGCGCCGTCTTGCACTTCAAACTAACGACATGTTTTGGGTAGACCACCTCGAGCTGATGGACTACGCGCGCTCGTCGGTGAACCTCCGCGCATACGGCCAGCGTGACCCGCTCGTGGAATACAAGCAGGAGGGACTCCGCCTTTATCGTGAAATGGAGGACTCTATCGCGATGCAAATTCTTGAGACGATTCCGAAGATAGAGGTGAATGCATTTGTGCAAGCAGAGTCAGAGCTCAAAAAAGTTGCTGCACAGATGACCATCGCAGGGGGAGGCACCGCAACGAGCGATGCACCAAAGGCACAAACGAAGACAGCGGGAGAGCCAGAAATAGGACGCAACGACCCATGCTCCTGCGGCTCAGGAAAGAAGTATAAAAAGTGCCACGGGGTATAAGTCGCTCCCGTCAGGAAACTCGTATCAAAACAACGGCTATATCGAGCTGTTTTTTTGTCTTGCGTGAATATTGACAACTTGTCAAAAAAGTGTAGTCTAAGACCCGGAACAGTTGTCTGACAATCAAATAAAGAAAGTCAGTATTTGCGGAATATTCCACCCTAAAACCACTTGAAAGGAAATCGAGATGTTTACTTCTCTGAAGAAACTCGCAACTCAGGCGGGCCTGCGAACGGACGACGAAGGAGAAGGCACAACGCCAACTCCACCCGTCACCACTTCGCAGGCTCCTGTCACACACAGCGCACCTCAGCTTTCTGTGATGTCTCCGTCCGCGCAATATTCCCAATCGATGGGGATTGCCAATCCGGAAATGGTCAGGTCGATCAAGGAGTCGGTGCTCAAGGCATCGCCCGTGATCAGCATGTTCATTGCGAATTGCGAACTCATGAGGAAAGCTATTCCCCATGACGAAACGATCCGCATGCGTGCAGCTCTTGCTATGATGGCGAATGTAGGGCTTAATGGTAAAAAGTGATGCTATGCTCTCCCAAATAGTATCGTCATCATCAATTTAATCTGTCGCGCATGAGGTAATCCTGAATGAATTCCTCGC
>JAYUQK010000110.1:0-7138 GCA_043756785.1 Candidatus Lloydbacteria bacterium
ACTTCCTGGCATATGCCTCGATCCACGTTTTGGTGTCGCACTACTCCAAGAAAATGGGCAAAAGACGCTTGAGCGTTTGCACAAAGAACGTGGTATCACATACCTCGACTTCTTTGGACAGGTTCTTGTTGACCCGGGCGGCAACCGTTGCGTGCTCTGCCTCTGTCGGGACGTTGGCGGCAGGTGGTACTGGAGCGCGGGCTGGCTCGTCTACGACTGGGACGCTCGGGGCTTCTCCGCTCATGTCGCAAGTTAGTGCTTGAGACTTAGGTCACTGTGGTCTTTTTGATACTTTGACCTCCGTCCTTGCATTCGATTTCTGCACTGCTCCGGCGGTGCATTTTCTTTTGTGATAAAGTAGAGGAGGTAGTAGGTGCATATGCGAGAGATTACGGTTTCTCGCTACCGAATCCAGTATCCACACATCGAGAATACTTCAGACTACGGTTTGGGGTAGGGTGGTGTATGTAGAAACTTCAAAAAATGAAGATACTTGGCGCAGTGTGCTAGGGCATTATGATACCGAATACGATACAACCTAAAGAGTACTCAATAGGTGGTGGAATGGAAGGCACATTGCGCACACACGTTGACCCGAACGGCAACCGTTACGTGCTCTACCTCTATCGGAACGATGACGGCAGGTGGAACTGGAGCGCGAACTGGCTCGACAACGACTGGAACGATCGGAACTTCTCCGCTCATGTCGCAACTTTCTTTATTTCTCCCTCGACTTCGCGTTGGGGGAGTTTTGTTTTGTGAGCTGCCCACTCCATCCACCGAGCATTTTACCTACTTCGTCCAATTTCAGCGAGAGGGCGATATATTTCTTATTATCAAGCGATTTCGTTTCCCACAGTATAAGCAAGAGCACCTTGATGGTATCGACTTTGCGTATTGCTATGCGCACATAAGGTAGTTTTTCTTCACGCGACAAAAAAGTTGCCACTGCTACAGCCTCAATTATCTCAACAAAGAGCGTATCGATTTTTAACCCCAGCGAGTACCGATGGATTTTGGGAAGTATGCCGAGGTACTGAAACCACTGCATATAAGCACTCTTGATGCGTTCGAGTACTGGCAAAAGCGACTGGGGGGTAACCTTTGGTGTATGCATTGGAAACAATTCACTCATGCGTACGATAGTATCATTTCTGTAGAAAATCTGCTCGATGCGTGGAAAGAATTTATTCGTGGAAAAAGGAGTAAGGTGGATGTGCAATTTTTCCAGTATCACCTTCTCGACAATATCCTCGCCATCCATCGAGATCTCGCAAACAAAACATACACTCATGGTGGTTATCACTCCTTCAACATCTCTGACCCCAAGCCACGCAACATCCACAAAGCCATGGTGCGCGACAGACTTTTGCATCATGCTATTCATCGTGTGCTCTACCCATTCTTCGACCGCACCTTCATTGCTGACTCGTACTCTTGTCGAGTGGGGAAGGGAACGCATAAGGCACTTATGCGCTTTCAGGACTTTGCGCGCAAGGAGAGTCAAAACAACACCCGCACGTGCTGGATACTCAAATGCGACATTCGTAGGTTTTTCGCTTCCATCGACCACGCTGTACTCCTCACTATTCTTGCGCGACACATTCCCGATTCAGACACCATGTGGCTCCTTCCGCGTGTCATACAGAATTTTGCAAGCACCGCACCGCACAAGGGTCTTCCATTGGGCAACCTCACGTCGCAACTACTGGTGAATGTGTACATGAACACCTTTGACCAATTCGTGAAGCAGGAGCTCCATCACAAATACTACATCCGCTATGCCGATGACTTTGTGTTCATGAGTCATGACAAAGACGCACTCGTAGAGCTTTTGCCCAAGGTCACAAGATTTTTAGAAACACGTCTCCACCTTGCACTACATCCCGACAAAGTATTCATCAAAACACTTACTTCGGGAGTAGATTTCCTCGGCTGGGTACATTTTCCCAAGCATCGCGTACTGCGCACGGCAACAAAGAAACGAATGATGAGAAATCTGGCCAGACCAGGCGTCACTCCAGAAACCACCCAGTCATACCTCGGACTACTGAAGCACGGGAATGCCAAAAAGTTATCAGCCAAAATATAAACAAGGTAAGTTACCGACAAAGCCTCGCGCCCCACTTTTGAAAAGACTTGCGCAGACGAGGGCGAGCATGGCCTTTGCGCTTTTGCAAAGTCGCCCCGTCGAGCAGAGCGACCAATTCTTCTTAGCGATATTTCGCCTTAGAAAAATGAAGTACCCTATGTGGTGCAACATTTTTTCGCTGGAAAAAATGAAGGCGCGCTTTTCAGGAGTGTGGGCGAAAAAGACCCTGCGGAGCGTGAAACTTGGCAACCACCAAATTTCACCACCGTGCTATACTCTTTTATATGGACTTTTTGATGGAGCTTCTGCAACAGTATGGGTATTACATGGTGTTCGTTGGGACACTTCTTGAGGGGGAAACCATCGTTGCGCTTGCGGGGTTTATCGCGCATCAAGGGTATCTCGAACTCGGTGTGATAATTCCCGTGGCTATCGTCGGCGCTGTCGCGGGCGACCAAGCCTTTTTTTACTTCGGACGCTTTAAGGGCAGGAGTATTATTAAAAAACACCCCAACTGGGACACCCGCGTCGCGCGCATACATCTATGGCTCGGCGTGCATCAAAATTGGCTTATTTTCGGCTCTCGATTCCTTTATGGTTTTCGCGCCATCACACCTATTGTGCTCGGCACAAGCGGTGTGTCGGGTGTCCGTTTTTTCATATTAAATGTCCTCGGTGCGATTGTGTGGGCCTGTCTATTTGCTTTCGGCGGGTACTTTTTTGGTGATGTACTTGAGCGTTTTTTGGGTAGTGTAAAAAAGTTTGAAGGGATGATCGTCGCCTCACTTATTGTCGTCGTGCTCTCTGTGCAGGCTTTTGCATGGTTGCGCAATCGCTCCAAGAAAAAACAATAATATGAAGGACCGCCACGCAACACTTTTTATGTTTGTGGGAGGGTGGCTCTCGCTTGTTGCGCTCGTGGTCGGCGGAAGTGTACTCTTGCCACCCGCGCGTTCCGCAAGCGACGCTTCAACGGCACTACTCTATAGGTATGCAGGGGCCAATGTGGGGGCTGGGCGAGAGGCGCCTCGCGATACGGGCCGCTCTATTGTCGCCGACCTCGACACGATGCACCTCACTCTCTACGAAGAGGGCGTACGTATCAAAACATTCCCCATTCTTTCGAAGGGCCGACCAGGAACGCCGTGGGAAACCCCAGCGGGTAATTACGTAATACAAGCACGAGAAATAAAGCACCGCTCATCCATTGGGGGGACATGGATGCCGTATAGTATGCAATTTTATGGCAACTTTTTTATTCACGGCTGGCCAACATATGACGACGGCCGCGCAGTGCCACTTGGTTATTCTGGTGGATGCATTCGCCTCTCGACTGAGGATGCACGCGAGGTGTACGACTTCATTCCAAGTGGTGCACGAGTCTCTGTGCTCGGTGCTGTGCCCGTAGTTTCGGCTACGAGCACTGCGCAGTACTACCTCCGTGGCGACGGAGTACTTCCGGAGGTATCCTCCCCCTCGTTCGTCATAGCAGACATACAGTCAGGACATGTTTTGTGGTCTCGCAACGGAAGTAGTCCTATGTCTCCTCGCGGGCTTTCGCGGATGGTCACCGCGCTTACTGCGCTTGAAACAGTGAATCAATACAAAATCGTGCGCATGAGCGAACTCTTGCTGGGGAAGGCGATTTTACGCAAGTATTCAATAGGGGCTATCGACGAAATGCCCGCCGGCGCGCTTATTTATCCACTCCTTTTTGATACAAACGACACTGCGGCGCAGGTTTTTGCGCGGGAGCATGGAGAACGTCAGTTTGTGGCGTACATGAATGAAAAAAGCGCGGCTATGGGGATGTATGGTACTGTTTTTTCCGGAAATACTTCCACTGATGCGGCCACAACGACAGGAGAGAATCTTGTGACCTTGCTTGCATACATAAAAAATAACAAAAACTTTTTAATAAATGCGACACTTGCGACAAGTAAAACGCTCACCAGTGCATCTGGCGATGAGCGCTTTGAGTGGAAAAATCGCAACCCATGGGTCGTGGCAGGAGACGCAGCCTTTCGTGGTGGCATCGTTGATATAAATAGTGCGGGTGACGGCGGAGCGATGCTGCTCTTTGACGTCCCATTGTCTGAGTTTAGTTCACGCACCATCGCATTTGTTATTCTCGACTCGACGCAGGTTGAGAAAGACGTCGCTTCTTTACGTCAGTTTGTATCCGACAACTTCTTCTACGGTGTCCACGATGAGGAGGCCCTATTTATTCGCGAAGAAGGAGAACCGCCCGCAGGTCTCTTGGAAAAGGCCAAAAATCTTATCGACCTCGGGGACTGGCTTCTTGGTGGAAAGGCGTAGACTGGAGTGAGTTCACGCACATTTGACGTCGGCTGCCCTTGGCGCTACTCTTTGGAGAGAAACAACAAAGAAGGAAGAGTACTATGGTGCGTCAAAAAAAATATCAGGAGGGTGATCCACTCGTGTTTTCCCTCTCGGCTCCGTGGCAAAAGCGCCGCCGTGGCCAAGGCTACTCATTTGCAGAGGTGAGTCGTGAAATAGCCCGTCGTGCGAAGGGCGAATATGGGTTATCGCCAAAATTGTGCCAAGAGGTGCACTTCGCTGCAAAGAGGGAGGTGGAGAAGCGTTTCAAACTTGCAGCATTACTCTCGGACTTTTTACGTGCGGAACGCACGACGAAAATAGAGCTGGCTTTGCTTTTATCCACTGGTGCTGAAGACACGATCGATGCCATGCTCGACCCGTTCCCATTCTTTTCAGGAGAGTCAATCCGCACAAATGAACTGATTGGTGATGTGTATCCTGGAGCACTATTCAGTCTAAAAAATCGAAAGACTTCCGTTTGATATGTGAGTAAGCACGAACTACCCGTTCGTGTTTTTTGTTACGATATTTTAGAAAAAGAAAACCACACAACGGTCTGTTGTGTGGAGCTAATTTTTTATTTTTCTTTTATTCCTCTGTCGACAGCAATTTGTTTGCTTTCCGGATGGACCACTGGTGGGGGTGGGGTTTTTCCCTGTCCGTCCACAGACTCAACGGGTGTAGTTGGTACCGGAGCACGTGGTGCGCGCCGTGCCATGATGTCGTCGATTTGGTCGGCGTCGAGCGTCTCCAGTTCAAGGAGTGCATTGGCCATGGCGTGCATGATGTCTTGGTTATCCTCGATCAGTGTGCGTGCCACAGCGTACTGCTCGTCGATAATACGACGCACCTCAGCATCTACCCGCTGCATCGTCGCCTCGCTGATGTTTGTTGTTTTGGTCACGGAGCGTCCGAGGAAGACCTCACCCTCATTTTCTGCATAGACCATAGGACCAAGTACTTTGCTCATGCCATACTTGGTGACCATTTCCCGAGCGAGTCTGGTTGCCCGCTCGAAATCATTGGATGCACCAGTGGTCATCTGGTTCATGAATACTTCCTCGGCGATGCGCCCACCAAAGAGCATGCTGATTTGCTGCAACATGAATTGGTCGTCGTAGCCGTAACGGTCATGTGCAGGAAGACTCATTGTGACTCCAAGTGCACGCCCGTGGGGAATGATGGTCACTTTGTGTACGGGGTCGCACTTGGGCAGTAGTTTGCCGACGAGGGCGTGCCCCGACTCATGGTAGGCAGTATTTCTCCGCTCTTCTTCTGGCATCACCATTGACTTCCGCTCGGGGCCCATCAGGATTTTATCCTTCGCTTTTTCGAAGTCGATTATCTCCACATGAGCCCCTTTCCGTCGTGCTGCCATCAGCGCTGCTTCGTTGCAAAGGTTTGCAAGATCGGCACCTGACATGCCTGGGGTGCCGCGCGCAATAATACTTGCGCTCACATTTTTGCTGACCGGCACTTTGCGCATATGCACGTGCAGTATCTGCTCGCGCCCGCGAATGTCCGGTAGCGTCACATAGACTTGTCGGTCAAACCGGCCAGGACGCAAGAGTGCTGCATCGAGAATATCAGGGCGGTTTGTGGCAGCCACAATGATCACTCCCAGCGAAGTCTCGAAGCCATCCATCTCAACCAGTAGTTGGTTTAATGTTTGCTCGCGCTCGTCGTTGCCACCGCCCACCCCTGCACCACGCTGTCGACCGACTGCGTCGATTTCGTCGATGAAAATAATGCAAGGTGCATTCTTTTTTCCATTCTCGAACATGTCGCGCACGCGTGATGCGCCTACGCCAACATACATTTCGACGAAGTCAGAACCGGAGATGGAGAAAAAGGGAACTTTCGCTTCTCCTGCAATGGCTTTTGCGAGTAGGGTCTTTCCTGTTCCTGGGGGTCCGACAAGCAAGAGCCCGCGCGGTATACGCCCTCCAAGTTTTTGAAAGCGACCCGCATCTCGCAGAAAGTCTACGACCTCCGTGACTTCCTCCTTCGCCTCGTCACAACCTGCGACGTCGGCAAAGGTGGTTGTATTCTCCGACTCTTTGAGCATTCGCCCCTTCGACTTTCCAAAGCTTCCGATCCCGCCAGCTCCTCCTCCCTGCATTTTTCGCATGAAATAAATCCATACGCCGATGAGTAAAAGCATTGGTCCAAACGAAGTGAGAAGGGTCATGAGTAGTGACGGTTCCTCGGGGCGCTTTACGTCGAACTGCACACGGTTGTCGACGAGGTCGCCAATAAGCCCGCGGTCTAAGTGTGTTGCGTTTGTGCGCAACTCTTTTCCGTCGACAGTTTTCGCGCGAATTTCAGATCCACCTCTGTGGTCTTCTTGTATGGTCACATGGGTGACGTTCCGCGCCTTTACTGCGTCGAGGAATTCAGAGTAAGAGATCACGTTGCTTCTGCCTGCACTTGGGTCTGTTGACCATAGCCCACCGCGTAAGAGCGTGAAAACCATGAATGCAATGAGCAGCCAAATGGCTATTTTTACGAATTTATTATCCACAGATTCCTCCTTGGAATTTGAGTGTTATAAAAGAACACTCGATACTACAGCTCACTCAATCACATATGGGGCAAGTGTCAAATGATTCTTCAGATTTGCGTGTTAGAATGTGAAAATGAAAAAAGATGGAGGGAAAAATACACTCTTTAGTGGAACAAAGGCGCTCGTGATGGGCCTCG
>JAYUQK010000111.1:0-20585 GCA_043756785.1 Candidatus Lloydbacteria bacterium
TATTCATATATGTTGACCGAGCTGTCAGGGGCCCGCAACAAAGCAGTTCGTCATTTTTGGAAAGACTTCCCATCATTATGATATTCATCGACTATCTAAAGGAAACAAAGGCAGAGTTGCGCCACGTCACGTGGCCTACGCGCAGCCAGACTATTTCATACACACTCATCGTGCTCGCCATATCAATAGGCACAGGGCTTTTCTTGGGTTTACTTGATTTTGTTTTTGCAAAAGGTATTGCGAAGTTTCTTTAATTAGCTATTTGAATATTTTATGCAACCAGAGGAACAAAAAGTAGCAGTCGCGACACGGCAGTGGTATGCCATCCATACATATTCTGGATACGAAAATGCCGTCGTGCGCAATTTGCGTCAGCGCATCGAGTCACTTGGGATGGAGGAAAAGATTTTTGATGTTGTCGTCCCCAAAGAAAAGAAAATAAAAATGAAGGCAGGGAAGCGCGTTGAGGTGGAGGAAGAGATTTACCCAGGTTACGTACTCGTGGACATGGTCTACGATCCCGACTCTTGGTATGTGGTGCGCAATACCCCTCGCGTGACGGGGTTTGTGGGGGCAGGAGTGGTGCCGGTGCCACTCAATCAAAAAGAAATAGACGCACTCTTTGGCCGCATGGGCTCAAAGACGGTGAAGCATGCCATCGATCTTTCTGTCGGAGAGTCAGTTATCATCACTGACGGGCCATTTAAAGAACTTGAGGGTCGGGTAGGTGAGGTGGACACTGAGCGTGGGCGCGTGAAGGTCATGGTCCCTATGTTCGGACGCGAAACCCCAGTGGAGCTCGATTTCTTGCAGATAAAAAAGATTTAACGTAGTATCAAACGCGCAGTACGGCTTCTACGTATCGCCCTCTAATTCACAAATAATATGGCTAAAAAAATCACTAAAAAATTAAAGCTGCAGATTTCCGGAGGAAAGGCGACACCCGCACCTCCTGTGGGTCCGGCCCTCGGTCAGGCGGGCATCAACATTGGCGACTTCGTAACGAAGTTCAATGCGGCCACCGCAAAGATGATGGGCGATGTCATCCCTGTGGAGATCAGCGTGTACGAAGACCGCACTTTCACCTTCATTTTGAAAGTGTCCCCAGTATCTCGCCTTATCTTAAAGGCGATGGGTAAGGATAAGGCTTCAATGAAGCCAGGGGTGCAGAAGGCCGGCAGCATCACAAAGGCGCAAGTGCGCGAAATAGCCGAGAAGAAAATGCCCGACCTCAATGCCGCGAGCATAGAAGCTGCGATGAAGACCGTTGCGGGTACGGCCCGCTCTATGGGTGTAAGCGTGGAAGGATAAAGCACAAAACGCATATTTTTGGCACATTGCTTTGTTGTGCTCGAAAACAGAACTGCCAGTAGTACTCAAATGTACAATTGGCAGTTCTGTTTTCGGCACGCCTCGCACTGTACTCAAAAATAAGCGCTTGAGATTTTTAGAGTCAGCGGCTCGGTGAATGAAAGATGAAAAAACTGCCATATGTGGCAGTTTTTTTAGTGTAAGTACTTCTGTACTTCTGTGTCCGGAGCTTTGAAGAAGCGTGGATCAACCTCCTCTTCTTGTGCCACGAGCATAGACGTAGACGGCTTACTTTTACTCGCAAAGTAGAGAGTTGCAGTTGCAGCGCCGAGCAGAAAAGCGAAGAGTGATTTCATGTGGTTTTCCCCAATGAGTGAGTCCCCGAGCATCTTCATTCAAGTTACCTCGACTTGGTTATTTGTCAAATGAATGCAGCATGCAGTGTTAAATTTGATATACTGGGGGTATGAATAAAATTACCGAGGCTACCCATGTACGCCCTTCATGGGACGAATACTTTATGAGCATCGCAGAGCTCGTGGGCTCGCGGGGTACGTGCAATCGCGGCCGCGCGGGCACCGTAACCGCTAAAAACAAACGCATCCTCACCACGGGCTACGTGGGATCCCCAGTGGGTCTTCCTTCCTGTGACGAACAGGGCCACGAAATGCACACTGTCATAAGCGCCGAGGGCAAAGAGTCACAGCACTGTATCCGCACTACGCACTCCGAGCAAAATGCCATTGTGCAGGCCGCCCGTGTCGGCGTGTCACTCGAGGGTGCCACACTCTATACACACATGGCACCCTGCTATGTCTGTGCAAAGCTCATTATCAACGTGGGTATTGTGCGTGTGGTATGTGGCAAGGACTATCACGCTGCCGCGCGCTCGAAAGAAATTTTCAAAGAAGCGGGAGTGGCACTCGAGGTACTTTCCAGTGAAACAGAGACGTACGATAACATGTAATAATGCTGCGCATATGAAAAAAACAATTCTTGGATTTGCGGGAGAGATGGCGAGCGGCAAGGGGACTGCGGCGAAGTATTTTGTGGAGCACCATGCTGCCGTCACTTACCGCTTCTCGACGATTTTGCGCGACATGCTCAGCCGTATCCACATACCACTCGAGCGCGAGCGTATGCAGCGCTTTTCGATACTACTGCGCAAGGAGTTTGGTGAAGATGTCCTCGCCCGCGTGATGTTCGAGGACGCAAAGCACGACACCCACGAGCTCATTGTCATCGACGGCATCCGCCGCCTCGAGGACGTGAAGTATCTGCGAGAGCTTCCAGAATTCAAGCTTTGTTACATTACCGCACCCATGAAGACCCGCTACGACAGGCTCGTACTGCGAGGGGAAAATGTCGACGACAAAACGAAGACACTCGAGCAGTTCGAAGACGACCACGAGGCCGAGCCCGAGCAGGAAATTGTGAAGCTCGAAGCCTTTGCGGCGGAGGTCATCGACAACGCAGGCAGCATGCAGGAATTGGAGGCGCAGCTTGACGTGATTCTCAAAAAGTATGGCGAATAAAAGCCGCACAATTTTTGCGCTATGATGAATCAAGATAAGTTTTTTATACAAGGATAAAATATGCAGACTTCAGGAAAATTTATTGTCATCGACGGAGGTGAGGGCTCCGGAAAAGGCACCATCTGCGACCACCTGAAGAAAATTTACAGTGGTAAGAATGTGCTTTTTTCTCGAGAGCCCGGTGGTTGTCCGCTCTCCGAAAAATTACGCACCATCATTAAGAATGATTTTATGGGTACGATGACCGAGCTCCTACTCTTTGAGGCGGCACGCGCAGAGCACCTCGAGCAGGTTGTGACACCGGCGCTCGACCGTGGCGAGCACGTGATCTGTGACCGCTTCGATTCCTCAACCTATGCATATCAAGTGCATGCGCGGTGGGGCGGAAAGCATTCGGATTTGTTTTACTACGTGAATGACGCTGTCGTCACTCGCCCTCCCGACTTGTATATTTTCTGCGACATTTCCCCGCCACTCGCCCTCAAGAGGCGCATGGATGCAGGTGAGGTCGACCGCTTTGACTCTGAGAAAGAAGCTTTCCACGAGCGCGTATATCTTGGCTACAAGCAATTCTTCGCGAACCTAAAGACTGGTAGTCGATGGGTGAGCATAGACACAAGTCAACCCGTGAAGCAGGTACTCGCAATGGTGGAGGGCATAGTCGCAAAAGAGTTTGCATCCTAAGCCGCTCTCCTCCCCATGAAGACAAGTCCGACCGCGAGGTCGGCTTTTTGTTTTTCCACGGGTCTGATACTATCTTCCTATATAACACTATGAATGAAATATTGAGGGGGCATATTAATAGCGCGCTTGCCGAACTCGGAGTAGAGGGCGTCTCCTTCGTCGTGGAGCACCCTGCCGACGTCACTCACGGCGACTGGTCGACGAACGCCGCTATGGCTGCGGCAAAGCACGCCGGAAAGAGCCCTCGCGCCCTCGCTGAAGAAATCGTCGCAACCATGTCAAGACTTAGTCTTGACATGGAATTTAGTATTGCGGGGCCTGGGTTTATCAACATCACGCTGTCGAAAGAATATTTTGCGCGCGAGCTCGAAGCCGCACTTGCGACGGAGAATTACGGCAACAACGAAAGCCTGAAGGGCAAAAAAGTCATCGTCGAATACACCGACCCCAATCCATTCAAAGAGTTTCATATTGGCCACCTGATGAGCAATACCGTCGGCGAGTCCATCTCCCGCCTCATTGAGGCGAGTGGTGCAGAAACAAAGCGCACCTGCTATCAAGGCGATGTGGGTTTGCAGATTGCTTGCCCAGTATGGGTAATGTTGAAAGCAAGGTTGCCAGAAGAGCAGATGCCCCTTTCCGAAAAAATAGCATTTCTTGCAGAGGCATATGTTGTTGGGGCAACAGCGCTCAAGGCCGATGAGGTGGCAAAGCTGGAGATTACTGCAATAAATAAAAAAATATACGATCGCTCTGACTCGGAGGTTAATCGTTGCTATGATGTCGGTCGTTCATGGAGCCTTGCGTATCTGGAGACAGTCTATAAACGACTTGGCACGAACCATGGCGACAGCATGGCATTTAATTTTTATTTCTTTGAATCAAAAACTGGCGTATTTGGAAAAGAGGTTGTCCTCAAGCATCCTGATATATTTGAAAAAAGTGACGGGGCTATGGTGTACAAAGGCGATGAGGCCAAGGGTCTTCATACGCGCGTTTTCATCAATAAAGAGGGGCTACCAACCTACGAAGCAAAGGAGCTGGGTCTGGCGCAGATCAAATACGATACCTATCCCTATGACGTGTCTATCGTCGTTACTGGAAATGAGATCAATGATTATTTTAAAGTATTACTTGACGCGATGGCGAAAGTCTTTCCCGAGCTTGCAGTGAAGACCGAGCATTATTCGCATGGGATGCTACGACTTCCGACGGGGAAGATGTCCTCGCGCACGGGCGACGTTATCACCGCCGAGTCACTCATTGGCGACACCAAAGAAAAAGCACTAACTAAAATCAAAGAGGGAGACTTTTCTGATGCCGAAAAAGATGCCATCGGTGAGGCGGTCGCCATTGGCGCCATCAAGTACTCGATACTCCGCCAGGCAGCAGGGAAGGACATCATCTTCGACTTCGAGCAGTCGCTTTCTTTTGAGGGAGACTCCGGCCCATACCTGCAATACACGTATGCCCGCACCCGCTCTCTCCTCGCCAAGTCCGAGGTCACGCCAAAGGTAGTCTTTGGAGTTACGGACGAGGTTCCCCTGCTCCATAAACACATTCTCCGATTTCCCGAGGTTGTCCTGCGCGCGCAGGTCACGCGCGAGCCCCACCACGTCGCCACATACTTGATCGAGCTTGCGCGTGAGTTTAATGCATTTTATGCAAATAATCAGGTGATTGGCAGTAGCGACGAGGCCGAGAAGCTTGCGCTCGTGCAGATGACATCGCGCATTATTTTCCGCGGACTCTGGCTTTTGGGTATCACTGCACCAGAGCGAATGTAGCATTTTTGGTCAAGTTGTTTTTCGGTATATTTTACATAAGATGGTGTGCAGTCGTTCTTCTTTTTTAGGATGTATGTGCAAAAATTAATACTTGGCTTTGCGGGCGAAATGGCTGCGGGTAAAGGTGCCGCGACCGACATAGTGAAGGCGCTCTACCCCGAGGCGCCATCATTTCGTTTCTCAGACTCTCTGCGCAAATTTTACCGCGCATTACTCTCTGGCTTGGTAGATACGGGTATCTTTCACGCGTGGGATCCGGACACTGTCGTCGACGAAGAGACTGCGCGCATGCGCATCAGGCCTGTTTGCGAAGCGGCCTTTCGCCTCGGTCCCGACGTATCGCCTGACGCACACGACCGATTTGCAAGTTGGATTCTCGACGAGTTTATCCCAGCGCATAACGGTAGCTGGCGTGAGAATGCATCCACCGCAGATCTTCAGGGGCTTTCCACCAAAGCGCGAGAGCACTTTGGGGAAAACATTCTCGAGCGCAGCGTGCTTTCGCTGATTGCAGCTAGTGAGACCGAAAGCCCTATTGTCATCATCGAGGGCATACGTCGGACGGTCGACATTGCGGAGCTTGTCGCTGACGCTTCCGTGTTTTTCCGTTTGATATACATTGAGGCAGATACGCTCACTCGTTGGATGCGCCACGCGCTGCGCAATGAGAAACCTGGAGACGCAGAACTTTCTTTCCCCGCTTTTATGCAGCTCGGAAAAGCAGAAGCGGAATCCCAGATTCGCTCACTGCGCACCGCTGCACACCTTGTGATAGACAATACTCCTTCCCCGAGCCCACTTGCGGGCATACTGAGTGTGTGGGTGAGAGAGTGGCTCGCACAGAGATAGGTCAGAAGCCCCACCGCGGGGGCTTTTCTTTTTCTCCGCACAAAGTAGAATGGTCACAGGGTTTTTCTGACGCGTACATACGCATACACAAGGAGCATTACATGAGTTTAGTTCTTTCCACCGAAGCGGCAGAATTTCTGCTTCGACAAATCGCAAAAGAACCTGCGAAGATGCTGCAGCCACTACGCCTCTCAGTAAACAGGAGCTTTGGCTGTGGCGACGTGGGGCATATCTTCACCTTTGGTGCCGCTAGGCGTGAGGGTGACGTGCTGGTGGAGTCGGGTGGACTCACTATTATTTGCAACATCGACGACAACGAGGAGTTTGAAAACGCGACGATTACGCTCAAGAAAACGGGCACTGGGTCGCTTGCGGCTGAAAAAGTACTCGTCATACCGAGTGGAGCACAGATATGTGGCTGTGGCGAAAGTGTCACAATGCCTAAAAAGTAAACAAAAACGCAGAACACCGTCTTGCGTTTTTTTTTGTACACTATGCGATATTTTGCCATCCTCGTAAAAAAACTATAGTATAATCGCTATCTATGGAAGAAACACCGAAAGAGGGAGGCGACACGTCGATCAACACCCGCGAAGAGGTCGTGCTCGCTTTTTGGAAGAAAAATAAAATCTTTGAAAAGTCTCAGCTGCAAAATGAGGGAAAGGATGCGTATGTGTTTTATGACGGGCCACCCTTTGCCACAGGTCTTCCGCACCACGGCCACCTTTTGCAGGGCACCATCAAAGATATCATCCCGCGCTACCAGACGATGCGTGGACGCTACGTGCGCCGCGAATGGGGCTGGGACTGCCACGGGCTTCCTATTGAAAATTTGATCGAAAAAGAGCTTGGCCTCAAGCAAAAAAAAGACATCGAGGCATATGGTATCGGCGCATTCAACCAGAAGGCGAAAGAGAGCGTGCTTATGTACGACAAAGAGTGGAAAAGCATTGTGCCACGCATGGGTCGATGGGTAGATATGGAGCACGAGTACAAGACGATGGACGCGAGTTACACCGAAAGTATTTGGTGGGCATTCAAAACTCTCTACGACAAAAAACTTATTTATGAGGGTTTCAAGTCGATGCATATCTGCCCTCGCTGTGAGACGACCCTCGCCGCATCTGAGGTTTCACAGGGATACAAGGAAATAAAGGATATTTCCGTATATATAAAATTTGCGCTCGTCGACGAACCCAATACGTATCTCATCGCATGGACAACGACCCCGTGGACGCTCCCTGGCAATGTTGCGGTGGCGGTACATCCAGAGGTTGCATATGCAACTGTCGTGCACGAAGGTGTGCGATATGTTGTCGCGAGTGACCTTGTTGCAAAAATATTTACAGACAAGGTGCATGAGGTGGTGGAAGAGCGCAAAGGAAAAGTGCTTGTCGGACTTCCCTATAAACCCATCTTCGACTACTACGCGAACGACGAAAAATTACCGAATCGCGAGAATGGCTGGAAGGTCGTCGCTGCAGATTTTGTCACCACAGACTCTGGTACCGGTATTGTGCATGAAGCGCCCGCCTTCGGAGAGGTAGACATGGAGCTTGGAAAAAAACTCAAGCTTCCGTTTATTCAGCATGTGGGCATGGACGGCACCATGAAGCTAGAGGTGCGCGACTTCGCAGGGCTTTCAGTCAAACCAAAAAGCGACGACGACCGCGTGCGCCTCGCTACCGACATTGCAATACTCAAATATCTCCAAGAGCATGGACATTTTTTTGCAAAAGAAAACATTACCCATCCTTACCCGCATTGCTGGCGGTGTGACACGCCGCTCTTAAATTACGCCGCATCGAGCTGGTTTGTGGACGTGACCGCACTGAAGCCCCGCCTCATCGAAGAAAATAAAGAAATTAGTTGGGTTCCAGAAAACATTCGCGATGGCCGGTTTGGAAAGTGGCTCGAGGGTGCACGTGACTGGGCCATCTCGCGCAGCCGCTACTGGGGCGCCCCTCTGCCTGTGTGGAAGTGCAACAAGTGTGGGAAGGTAGAGGCTCTCGGGTCGCTCGCGGCGCTCAAAGAGCGTGTTGGTGGAACGAATACGTACACCATCATGCGTCACGGCGAGTCCGAGTCGAATGTGCAGAACGTCGTGAGCTATAAAGTCGAAGACGAATTTCACCTCACAGAAAAAGGCCGCGCACGAACGCGAGTCACTGCGGCGACACTAAAGGAGGGAGGGGTAGACATCATTATTTCTTCGCCCGTCCTGCGGACGAAAGAGACCGCGATGATCGTCGCCGAGGTACTCGGTATTCCGGAGGGTGCGATCATCTATGATGCACGTATCGCAGAGGTCAACACGGGGGACTTTAGTGGCTGTGGTATCGACACTTACCGTAGCTACTTCACCTCAACGCTTGAGAAGTTTAGCAAGCCTTCTCCTAACGGAGAAAACCTAGAGCAGATGAAGTCACGCATCGCAGAATTTCTCTACGAGGTTGACGCAAAGTACAAGGGCAAAAATATTCTTTTGGTCACCCACGAGTACGGCACATGGATGATGGATGCTGTGGCGCGCGGGGCGACAAATGAAGAGGCCGCATGGCTACGCGTGGAGGGAGGGGAAGACTATGTGGGCTATGCAGACGCAAAACCCCTCCCATTCATTCCCATCCCGCACAACGAGCGCTACGAGCTCGACTTCCACCGCCCGTTTATCGACGAGGTCACGTACCACTGCTCGTGCGAGCTCGGTACAATGGCGCGCATCCCCGAAGTGTTCGACTGCTGGTTTGAGTCGGGCTCAATGCCGTATGCGCAGTTCCACTATATGGGCGACGAGACTACTCCCGAGGGAAAGTTATTTATGAAAAATTTTCCCGCAGACTTTATCGCAGAGGGCGTCGACCAAACGCGCGGCTGGTTTTACAACATGCTTATTCTTTCGGTCGGACTTTTTGATCGCGCGGCATTTAGGAGTGTCATTACCACGGGGCAAATTTTGACAGAGGACGGGCAGAAGATGTCCAAGCGCCTCAAAAACTATCCTGACCCGATGGAGGTGGCGGCCAAGTACGGCGCAGACGCCCTACGCTTCTATTTGGTGAATTCTCCCGTTGTGCGCGGAGAAGATTTACGCTTCATCACTGCGGGAGTCGACGAAGTATACAAAAAAGTAACACTACGACTAGACAATATACGTTCTTTTTACGAGCTCTATCGCACAGAGGCGCTTATTCCACAGGTGCTCTCTTTGCGTGCGCACATTCTCGACAAATGGATAGTGGCGCGCTTCCAAGAGACGCATGCTGAGCTCACCCACCACCTCGACACGCGCGAGCTCGACCGCGCAGTGAAGCCCATCATGCCTTTTCTCGACGACTTCTCGACGTGGTACATACGCCGTAGTCGAGACCGCTTTAAGTCGGAGGACGCCCTCGACCGCAGTGCTGCAAGAGAGACAACGGGGTGGGTACTGCTGCAGGTGAGCAAGCTCCTCGCGCCCTTCATGCCCTTTCTCGCCGAGGATCTTTATCAGAGGCTCTCCATTGCTGGAAAAAAAGAAAGTGTGCATCTCGAAGTCTGGCCTCCCATGGGAGTTTCGCCGCATACCGTGCTCGAAGAGATGGAAGCAGCCCGTCGCATCGTTTCGCTGGCACTCGAGCTTCGTGCAAAGGCAGGCATTAAGGTACGCCAGCCGCTCGCTAGACTCACTGCACCAAAACTTCCCGACGCGCTAAAGACAATCATCATCGACGAGGTGAACGTCAAAGAGTTTGTAGAGGGGGAAGAAGTGCTCCTCGACACGACAATCACCCCGGAGTTGAAAGAAGAGGGCGAGGTTCGCGACCTCATCCGCTCAATTCAGGACCTCCGCAAGAAGGCGGGTTTCAGTCCAAGCGACCGCATTGGTGTCACCGCAGACACGCTACAAGTCGCACTTCTCGAAAAATATCACAAAGAAGCAGCCGCCATCGGCGCCGACCATTTTATTGTGGGTACCGAACTCGCGGTCAGAAGGGTATAATACGGGAATGTCCCACCACATTTACCATACAGAGGCTATTATCTTGGGCACGCGGGCGTCTGGGGAGGGGGACCGACTCCTGTATTGTTATACGCGTGACTTGGGGCTCGTGGTCGCCCATGCACGGAGCATTCGTGAGTCGCGCTCGCGTTTGCGTTACGCGCTCCAGACATTCTCCCATGCCTCCATCGACCTCATTCGCGGAAAGTATGGATGGAAACTGATCTCAGCGACCCCTATCGCTTCTTTTCGTGTACTGTGGGCAGATGAGGCAAGGCGCCGCGTTGCAGCAAATCATGTCCTCCTCGCACGCCGACTCATCGCAGGGGAAGAGCGCCATGAGTCGCTCTTTGACGATCTACTTTCGGGCCTCACATTCCTCTCGTCGCTCTATGACGGGGAGTTGTTGCGTGACGCCGAGCTCATCCTCGTGATGCGACTCCTGCACTCGCTCGGGTATTGGGGTGGCAACGAGGAGCTTTCGCCGCTACTTGAAACAGTGCATTATGCTGACGTGGATCTAGAGAAAGTGCGGACACAACGCAGTCTCATTGCCTCGTGCATCAACGATTCACTGCGCTCGTCACAGTTGTAGTGCGTGGTATAATGTATTTTGTATGGACACTGAATATGAAAAAAGTCGGATCGAGCGCCAGAAGCGTGGCTTGTATCGCGTTGATGCCGACAAGGATACTCCACGCGACATCCCACATCTCTCAAAAACAAAGAACACGAGTGACGTCGATGACAATTGGAGCGACAACGCACTGACGCATCACCCTCTCTACGAAGATAAAAAATCGACAACACGTTTGCTGAAAATTTTTGTGCTACTCGCACTCTTTGCCGCACTCTTCTCAGGGGGGTACGTGCTCTATCAGTTTTTCGACCCTCTCGATAAGCCGTCAGATAAGAATGTACTCATCACACTCGAAACTCCTGTTGCCATCACCCCAGGCAGCCCCGTGGACATTGTGGTGCGCATCGCAAATCAAAATCGTGTTGCACTTCAATATGCCAATCTCTCCGTGGTGTTTCCTGTGGGCACTCGCGCAAGCGATAATCCTGACAAAGATTTTCGTGACCAGAAAAAAATTCTCGGGGTGATTGCCGCGGGTGACACCGTCGAGCTGCGCACGAAGGCAATATTTCTTGGTGAAGAAAACGAAGAGAAAAATATACGTGCGCTCCTTGAGTATCGCTTTGATGGCATGAACTCAACGTTCACCAAAGAGAGTGCGCGACCCATTCGGATGCTCTCTGCGCCCGTGAATCTCACGGTGAATATGCTAAAGGAGGTCAACGCTGGACAAGAGACGAATATGTCGATTAGTGCGACTTCAAATACGGGGATACCGCTGCGCGATATGTTTATCAAAGTAGAGTACCCTCTTGGCTTTACTTTTGTCAGCGCAGAGCCGAAGCCGACGTTCGGGAACAACATTTGGCGCCTAGGTACACTGAGTCCTGGGGGGAAGTTCCCCATTAAAGTGGTGGGGGTACTCGACGGGACTGACTCTGAAAAGCGCGTGTTTCGCACGCTCGTGGGCGTGGGTGGGGACAAGACCGAGCGTGAGATATCCACACTCTATGGAGTGGCCATAAATGAGATTAGCGTAGCGCGTCCATTCATTGGCATCGCTCTCTCGATCAACGGAAAGCCGGCGGGGGACGCATTGGCGCAGTATGGGCAGGTCATTAGGGGAGAGATTGAATGGAAAAATAACCTTGCGACACGAATTTCAAATGCGCAAATTGTGGTGCGACTCTCTGGCGTCGTACTCGACAGGTCTTCGGTGACCTCAGGTCAGGGTGGATACTACCGCTCTTTGGACAACACCATTTCGTGGGACGAACGCGGGAGTGCGGACCTCGGCCTTATTGAGTCAGGGCAGACAGGGTTTGTCAGCTTTAGTTTTAAGCCACTCCCCTCAATCACCGGAAATCAGCTCATCACGAACCCTGTTATTACCGCAGAGGTGACTGTGCGCGGAAGGCGCATGTCGGATGCTAACGTACCAGAGGAGATAAAGACCGTAAGTGCCCAGAATGTGCGTATTGCATCCGAGGTACAATTCGCCGCTCGCTCACTTTATTATTCCGGCCCATTTGTGAATTCCGGCCCAGTGCCACCGCGCGTAGAAAAAGAAACGACCTACACGGTTATATGGAGTATCGTAAACACCTCCAACAATATTACCGGAGCGCGCGTGCGCGCCACTCTCCCTCCATTTATAAAATGGTACGGCTCCATTTCGCCCTCGAAAGAAAATTTGACCTACAACAAAAGTGCAAATGAGATAGTCTGGATCCCCGGAGAGATACCCGCCGGTACGGGCATAAGTACCCCACCCAAAGAGGTCGCTTTTCAGCTCGTCCTACTCCCGAGCCTTACTCAGGTGGGGATGTTGTTACCGTTGCTCTCGGACCAAGTATTTAGTGCAACGGATTCTTTTGCAAACTCAGAAATTACTATCAGTGGTAAAGATGTGGAGACCGACCTCCCGACCGACCCAAGGGCAGGAACTCTGGTGGGCAAGGTTGCCCCGTAGCGGAGGCTCGTGTAGCATGGGGGAATTATGGCAGATGTAAAGAACGAAAAAATGGAAGCGATCATCGCGCTGTGTAAACGCCGCGGCTTTGTCTACCAAGGATCAGAAATCTACGGCGGACTCGCTGGCACTTGGGACTACGGCCCACTTGGTGTCGCACTCAAGAAGAATATCGAGAATCTCTGGTGGAAGATGTTTGTCAACGACCGTGAAGATATGTACGGCATCGATGCAGCGATTTTGATGAACCCCAACGTGTGGGTCGCTTCGGGGCATGTTGGTGGCTTCTCAGACCCACTGGTCGAAGACCTCAAGACCAAGAAGCGTTACCGCGCCGATCATTTACTCGAAGAAGCCGGAGTTGACGTGAAGGGCATGTCACTCACTGAGATGGATGTTGCGATAAAAAAGAATGCAATCAAAAGTCCTGAGAAGAATGAACTCGGCGGCGCACGTCAGTTCAACATGATGTTTAAAACTCAGATAGGCGCAACCGAAGATGCATCGAGCGTCTCGTATCTTCGCCCAGAAACAGCGGGTGGAATGTTTGTAAATTATAAAAATGTCGTTGACTCATTTCACCCAAAACTCCCATTTGGACTTGGGCAAATTGGCAAGTCATTCCGCAATGAAATAGCACCTCGTGACTTCATTTTTCGTGTGCGTGAACTAGAACAGATGGAAGTGGAGTATTTTGTGCGTCCGGAGACATGGGAAGAGCACTTTGAGGCATGGCGTATGCGCATGTGGGATTTTATCGAAGCACTTGGCATCGACAAATCCCACATGCACGAGCTCGAAGTGGCTGATGCTGATCGCGCACATTATTCGAAACGCACGATCGACTTCGAGTACGACTACCCATTTGGACGTAAAGAGCTCTACGGTCTTGCGTATCGTGGAGATTTTGACCTTTCGAGTCACCAAGCGGGAAGCAAGGTGAATCTGGAATATTTTGACGAAGAAGCAAAAGAAAAATTTCTTCCGCATGTCATCGAGCCGTCACTTGGCGTCGGGCGTACCATGCTCGCTGTTTTGAGCGATGCATACACCGAAGACGAAATGGGTGGAGAAAAGCGCGTATATCTAAAGTTTAAACCCGAGGTTGCTCCCATACGCGTCGCAGTATTTCCACTGCTTAAAAATAAACCCGAGCTTGTAGCATGTGCACGCGAAGTATTTCTCTTGCTCAAAAAAGAATTCGGCAATGCGCTCTTCGACGACAATGGCAACATCGGCAAGCGCTATCGCCGCCAAGACGAAATAGGTACCCCGTATTGTGTGACCATCGACTTCGATACGCTTGGCGAAAACCCTGCACTCATCAACTCCGTCACCTTGCGCCACCGCGACACAGGAGCACAAGAGCGTGTGACGATCGCTGACCTCGTCAATAAGCTGCGCTGATTGCTTCAGCTTTTCGTCGTGCTAGGATGGGGATATGCTTCGTACAACGCTCCTCCATTTTCAGGCACTCCGCCCCGCGGTGAAGGCAATGTTGTATCTACACTGGATTTACAGCATGGTCGGCTCACTCACCGGTACGTTTGTGCAGATTTTTCTTTACCAGCAGTTTGGTAGTCTCACCTTCAACACCCTTGGTCTGATGCTGTATTTCATTGGCTGCGCACTGGGGTTCAGCCTCTTTGGTGCGCTTATTGCCCACTATGGGGGAAACATGAAGTGGGGCTATGTCGCTGCGTTCGCCTTCTTGTGTCTCAGCTTCCTCTTTCTTTTTGGTGACGTAGACAGGCGTGATGCGTTGCTGTTTCTCTTTGCCAACGGAGTGGGTCTCGGTCTCTATTGGGTCACACTGCACACTTTTGAACTCACTGAAACCAAAAACGAAGAGCGCGACTACTACTCCTCAGTACTCTCTACGGGGGACCAGATAATCAGCCTCGCAGCGCCTGCCCTCGCGGTATTGCTCTTTTTTCTTTCACACAACGTATTTGGTCTTGGGGCATTTACGCTGCTGTTTGTGTTCGCCCCACTCCTGTATCTCTCAGGGCTTCCACTCTTTCGGCGCGTGCGCGACTACCATCCACGCCCTATCACGCGTGCGGACGTGCGCCACTTCTTTTACGATCGGAAGAATCGCTATGCGCAAGTCTATTTGTTTGCAGGTTCTGCAAATTTCGCATTCTCCCAGATGGTGCTCCCCATCGTTGCGATTACTTTTCTCGGAAGCGAAACGAAGGTCGGTGTCTTCAATGCGCTCTTTGCCGTGATTTCCGCATTTGCGCTCATGTGGTTTTCAGGGCATCGTCACTCAGGGAACCGTCTACGCTTCCTGCTCCATACTTCACTTGCGTCTATGGCAATAACACTCCTGCTCGCGGCATACTTCGAGCTCACGATGTTTCTCATATTCTCCCTCCTCGCCGTTGTGGTCAAGCCGCTCCAAAGAGTCTCGGCACATCTGATCGACCTTGAGACAATGGAGACGCTTGGTCGCAAAGAGAGTGACTTTTTTCCGACAATGATTTTGCGCGACGCAGTGTTTGGAGTGTGGCGCGTACTCGCACTCGCTCTACTCTTCGTCACTTTGTCTTACGTCTCTACGCCGGAGGTCGGCGTACGCATAGGACTTGTCGCACTCGCATTTTCGACGGGAGTAGCCTATTTTGGCGCAACACTTTTGTATAAAAAACACTGAAATCCCCTTCGTGCTATACTGTCGCCATGCAAAAACCCACGATCAAAAAACTTGCGAACGGAATGAAGGTACTTTTGGTCCCAATGCCTGACCAGCGCACTGCGACGGTGCTCGTACTCGTCGAGACGGGCTCGAAGTATGAGACAAAAGAAAAAAACGGCATTTCACACTTCCTTGAACATATGTGCTTTAAGGGTACGACCAATCGACCCAACCAGCTCGTCATCAGCCGCGAGCTCGATGGCATGGGGGCTGAATATAATGCATTCACGGGACACGAATACACTGGTTATTATGCAAAAGTTGCTGCCGCAAATCTCCCGACCGCACTCGACCTTATCGCCGACGTCTATTGCAACTCACTCTTCAATGAAGAGGACATTGAAAAAGAGAAAGGTGCGATCGTTGGTGAAATAGACATGTACGAAGACATGCCCATGCGTAAGGTGGGGGACTTGTTTATGAGTCTCGTCTACGGCGATCAGCCGGCAGGGTGGGAAATAGCGGGTCCCAAAGAGTTGGTCACCACATTTTCGCGCGCAGACTTTCTCGCCTATCGCGCAATGCATTATGTCCCGTCTGCGACCACTGTTGTTGTCGCAGGGAAGTTTAATGCCACAAAACTTAGCGCAATGATTAAAAAACAGTTTGGTGGACTCGCTAAGGCAAAAAAATATGCGAAGCGGAGTGTGGACGACGCACAATCATCCCCCCGCATACGCGTGAAGCACAAAGAGTCTGATCAGACGCACCTCATCGTCGGAGTGCGTAGTTTCCCCCTTATGCACAAGGCATACCCAGTCTTAGGAGTAATGGCGGGTGTCCTTGGTGGGGGGATGAGTTCGCGCTTATTCCAAAAAGTACGTACGGAAATGGGACTCGGGTACTATGTGCGTGCGGCAAACGACTCTTTTACCGACCACGGTCTGTTTGCGGGATCAGCAGGGGTGGTCAACGACCGTGCACCTGAAGCTGTCGCCGCCATACTCGCCGAGTTCAAGCGCCTAAAGACTGACCTCGTGCCCGCACTCGAGCTCAAAAAGGCAAAAGATATGATGGCGGGGAGACTCATGCTTGGCCTAGAGTCTTCCGACGAGATTGCCGAATTTTTTGGATTCCAAGAGGTCCTACGCAAGAAGCTCTCAACCCCAGAAGATATTCTGAAGCGCATGAATGCGGTGACCGCAAAAGACATTCAACGTGTGGCAAATGCAATTTTTGTGACCGAGCATCTGAATCTCGCCGTGATAGGACCATGGCAAAACGACCGCGCATTTCGGGCGCTCTTAAAGCTGTAGTAAGACACCTTGGGTGTATTTCAGCACAATTCGTGCCTGTGCTATAATGCGTGAATGAAGAAATCAGAAGACAGCACACTCCTTATTCAGGTGAATACGGGGACAATACTGCGGATACTCATGGTCGTCACTCTGGTGGCGCTCGTTTGGTACTTGCGTGATGTCGTGTTGATTGTACTCACCGCTATAGTTTTGGCCTCAGCAGTAGAACCCGCTGTACATTTTTTTGTCAAACACAAGGTACCACTACTCGGCAGGCAAATTCCGCGACTCCTCGCACTTGTCCTGGTGTATGGTTCGGGTGCGCTGTCGATCATTGGACTTGTCTATTTTTTTGTCCCCGCAATGATTTCCGACGTGAGCCAAGTGGTACGCATGCTCCCCGGTACTTTCGACCTCAGTGCAGCAAGTTTATTTGAGTCCGCACCCGCACAAACGAGTGGACTCAAGCAGGGCCTTCTGGAGAGTGCGAATGTGCTCGATATCTTTAAGTCAGGAATCGAAAATGGCAACGCTCTTAAGTCGGCAAGTGTCTTTTTTGGCGGCGTGCTCTCCTTCGTCCTTATTGTTGTGCTTTCTTTTTATCTTTCGTCGCAGGAGCGAGGTATCGAGAACTTCCTGCGCCTCATTTCCCCAGTCAAGTCGCGCACATATATCATCGACCTATGGAAACGCTCACAAGCAAAGATAGGTCTTTGGGCGCAGGGTCAACTGATGCTCGGTGTCGTGGTGGGAGTCCTCGTCTTCCTTATCATGTCGCTCTTGGGTATTCCCTCCGCTCTATTTTTGGCGATGATCGCAATGATGTTTGAGCTTATACCCGTCTTTGGGCCAATTTTAGCAGCAGTGCCAGCGGTCTCGTTGGCATTCCTAAACGGTATCAACCCCCTCGCAGAAGCCTTTGCGGTGTCTCCGGGGCTAAATGCGGCACTTATCGTTATTGGAATATATTTTATCGTTCAACAAATCGAAAGCCACGTTATTTATCCAGAGGTGGTCCGTAAAATAGTGGGCATTCCGCCGGTGTTGGTAATTCTCGCTCTGGTCATTGGGGCTAAAATGGCTGGGTTTCTTGGGATTATCCTCGCAGTTCCCATCACCGCCGTACTCATGGAGTTTCTTAATGACGTCGCAAAAGAAAGAAAAATATTTGAAGATACTTAAGGCATGACTCCTAAAAATAATATCTACATCACTACGACCCTTCCATACATAAACGCAGAGCCGCATGTGGGTTTTGCGATGGAGATTGTGCGCGCAGACGCACTCGCACGGTATAATCGTAGCCTCGGTCGGAAAGTTTTTTTTAACACAGGAACCGACGAGCACGGTGCAAAGATACATGAAGCGGCGATCTCCGACGGGCAAAGCATAGAAGACTATACCGACCGCTATGCGCGGCGATTTCGCGAGCTCAAGCCCCTCCTCAACCTCTCTGTGGACAATTTTATTCGCACGACAGACGCACACCATATTTTTGCTGCACAAGAGTTTTGGCGGCGTTGCCACGCGAATGGAGACATCTACAAAAAACTTTATCGCGTGAAATACTGTGTGGGTTGCGAGCTCGAAAAGACCGATTCCGAGCTCGTAGAAGGGAAGTGCCCCCTCCACAGAAGTCGTGATCTTGAAATTCGAGAAGAGGAAAATTATTTTTTCCGATTTTCAAATTACACGAAGCCACTTGGTGATTTTTATGCCGCCAACCCAGACTTTGTTATTCCTAGCTTTCGTTTTAATGAAACGAAAGCATTTGTTGCGCGCGGGCTCGAAGATTTCAGCATCTCTCGATTGCGGTCAAAGATGCCGTGGGGGGTCACAGTGCCCGATGACGACACGCAGGTAATGTATGTGTGGTTTGATGCGTTGGTGAATTACATCTCTGCCATTGGTTGGCCCGACGACGATGAGCGCTTCCACGCATGGTGGCCGGTTATTCAGTATTGTGGCAAAGACAACAACCGCCAGCAGTCGGCAATGTGGCAGGCGATGCTCATGTCCGCGAAGCTCCCCAATTCAAAACACATCATTATTGATGGCTTCATTACGAGCGGGGGAGTGAAAATGTCGAAATCGCTCGGCAACGTAATCAACCCTTTCGACGTCATTGCAGAGTTTAAGGAAGTAACCTCGTTCCCCGAGGACGTTCTGCGCTTTGTGTTGCTCCACGACATTCCCTCCTTTGAAGACGGAGACCTGACCGTGGAGAGTATTAAGAAAAGTTATGCAACGCATTTGCAAAATGGCATCGGCAATTTGACGAGCCGCATCTTGAAGATGGCAACGACGCACCTTGAGTTTCCCGTGGAGATACACGGAGCCAGCACCCCAAACGCCATCGACGCAGCTTTTTTACAGTTTGACATCAAGCGTGCGCTTGAGCATGTCATGCTTACAGTTGCCGAGCTTGATGTCTACATTCAGTCGACAGAGCCGTTTAAGGTAGTGAAGGTAAACCCCGAAGAAGGAGCTGTGCTCATCACGGAAATGGTTGAACGGCTTCATCGCATTGCGACCATGCTCGACCCATTCCTTCCTGCTACCGCTACCGAGATAAAGCGTCTTGTTGCTGCACACATAATGCCCGAAAAGCCCCTCTTTAATAGGATTGCTTAGAGTAGGATATGTCGCAATATATTGATATCCACTCGCATTTAAATGATGCACGTTTCGACGATGGCATCACGGGAGTGCTCGCGCGCATGCGCGAAGCGAGTGTCGCCGCTATTGTCGTCGGTACTGACAGGGAGATGTCCGAGCGTGCGATAGCCCTCGCAGAGGCGCACGACGACATTTGGGCAACTGTTGGCCAGCATCCGACAGACACCCCCAAAGAAGAATTCGATTATACGATATATCGTACAATGGCCGAGCGTCCACGCGTGGTGGCAATAGGGGAGTGTGGCATCGACTACTTTCGCATTGCCAACTTCGAAGGGAATAAAGACAAAGAAGCAGACCGCCAGCAGGAACTTTTTGAGCAGCACGTGGCACTTGCGGGAAGTGTAGGCAAGCCGCTCATGGTCCACGGACGACCCGAGAAAGGGACTATGGATGCGTACGAAGATATTCTCCACATACTTAAAAACGCACAAGTGACACATGGTGGAAGGATTCGCGGCAATGTACATTTTTTTGTCGGTAACACTGAAGTTGCAAAACAATTTCTTGATATGGGTTTTACATTGTCGTTTACTGGCGTACTCACTTTTACACATGAGTATGATGAAGTAGTGCGCTACGCCCCACTCTCCTCAATAATGTCCGAGACAGATGCCCCATACGTCGCCCCCATCCCATACAGGGGGAGCCGGAATGAGCCCCTCTACGTGTGCGAAGTCGTGCGCGCCATATCCCGCATAAGGGGGGAAAACGAGGATGTGGTGCGTGAGCAGCTTGTCGAAAATGCCAAGCGTGTCTTCAATATAGCCTTATAGCTGAGCCATGCTTTACAAGAACAAACGTCTCTGCTAGTATGCCCCTATCTATGGAAAACAAGGAGATAATTGAAGCAGGGATGGAAAAGGAGCGCGCCGTATATGAGGTGGGGTATCACATCGTCCCCATTGTCGCTGAGGCAGATTTAGGCGTGCAGGTGACGGCAATTCGCGACGTGATAGAAGCAGCAGGCGGAAGCATTATTGCTGACGAGTATCCTCGCCACATGGAGCTTGCGTATCCGATGGTGAAGATTGCGGCAAATAAGCGCGCCCTACATCATTCTGCATATTTTGGCTGCATGAAGTTCGAGGTCACCCCCAGCGGTGTGCGCGTGATTCAAGAAAAAATGAAAGCAAATGACGCAATCCTCCGTTTCATCGCGGTGAAGACTGTGCGCGAGAACACCATGGTACCCAAAAAGGTCCTCCAGCAAAAGCCTCGTGACGAGAGCCGCGTCGAAGAAAAAGTAGAGGAAAAGCCCGTGATG
>JAYUQK010000112.1:0-2669 GCA_043756785.1 Candidatus Lloydbacteria bacterium
CCTCTTTGATATGTGGGGAAATGAGTTGCGCCACACGCATCATACTCAGGAAGAGCGCGGGTGGCGTCGTGAAGATGTCCTCGTGGTGCGCCTTGGGAATGACCAGTGTGTGCCCTAGGTTCACGGGGTGAATGTCGAGAAACGCAAATACCGAATCATCCTCAAAAACTTTTTCTGAAGGAAGCGTTCCGTTTATGATAAGGCAAAAAACACAGTCTGGGTTCATGTGCGGAAATTAGAGCCCCCCAAAAGAGGATTTCGAGCGATTAATCTTGAGATATTTTCCGAGTACCTCGTGGATGTGTTTGAGTTTTGCTGCACTGTATTTAAAACGTTTATTGCTCGCAGCGTCATGCTCGATATCCGCAACTTCCTCGGGAGATGCCTGTGCCCAGCCATAGCGCATATCATTTGGGGTATCGGGATCCATTGCGTCGTCGAGGTCCTCCATAATCTCGTCGACTTCAAAGGTGGTTAGTTTTTCACTCGAATGTCCAAATGGGGCACTCGCGAGCTCTCCCTTGATGAAGTGGAGCTCCTGCTTTGTAATTCCATTGGGTCGCACCAGTCCAAATAGTGACATAGTAAGTACGTTAGTGAATACCCTTGTATTATATATGGTGCTTACAATGCGTGGTAGTATGCGTACATGAAGGACCTATATGCCATGCATCCACTCACGGATTTACTCTTGGAAAAACGGGGGATTTTTGATCCAGAAGCAAAACTCCGCTTCATCGCACCGGATTATGAGCGTGATGGCAACGATCCATTCCTCATCCTTAATATGGAGCGTGCAGTCGAGCGCATATTGCGCGCAATGAAAGAGAGAGAGCAAATTGTCATTTATGGGGACTATGATTGCGACGGAATCCCGGGCTCGGTGGTGCTCCATGACTTGTTTAAAAAAATTGGCTATACAAAAGTAGAAAATTATATTCCCCACCGCCATCTCGAGGGGTACGGTCTTAATTGTGGCGCGATTGAGCAATTTGCAAAAGACGGTGTCGCGCTCGTTGTCACGGTCGATTGCGGCATCACGGACGTAGAGGAGGTCACACTTGCGCACACGCTTGGTGTTGACGTGATTGTGACCGACCACCATTTGCCACAGGCGCAACTCCCACCCGCTTATGCGGTGATCAATTCAAAGCAGGAGGGGGACACGTACCCAGATGACCAACTTTGTGGTGCAGGGGTGGCGTTTAAGCTCGCACAGGCCATACTTTTGCGTGGAGAGTTTGCACACATACCAGCGGGCTGGGAGAAGTGGCTACTCGATATGGCGGGACTTTCGACCATCGCGGACATGGTGCCGCTCCAAAAAGAAAATAGGATGCTCGCGTATTACGGACTGAAGGTGTTGCGCAAGTCCCCGCGCCCAGGACTTCAGGCACTACTGCGGGAAGCCGGCACACTGCAGTCGGAGCTTACTGAAGAAGATGTGGGCTTCACTATTGGGCCGCGCATCAACGCGGCAAGCCGCATGGACGTGCCACGCCGTGCGTTCGAGCTTCTTGCTACGGATGATGTTGTGTTTGCAAAAGAGCGTGCGAAATTTCTCGGCAATTTGAATGATGAACGCAAGGGTGAGGTCGCTCGTATGGTGAAGGAGGCAAAGCAGCATTTGAGGGAGCGCGACATTCGCGAGGTCATCGTCATTGGTAATCCCAACTGGCGCGTGGGCGTGGTGGGGATTGTCGCCAACCAAATAGCAGAGGCATTTGATAGACCGACATTCGCATGGGGTAAAGAGGGGACACATGACATTAAGGGCTCGTGTCGCTCTGACGGCAGAGTAAACCTCGTCGACCTTATGTGTGCTGCAACTGAAGGCACGTTTGTCGACAAGGGCGGCCACGAATTCTCAGGAGGATTTTCTGTAACGACAGACAATATCCACACGCTCGAAGATGAGCTCGTCCGCGTGCATGCGGGGCTTCCCAAGAAAGAGAAGCCGAAAGTAAAATATGCCGTGGATACCGAGCTCTCCGTGGGGGATGTGAATGAGGTGACGTATCGCGCGGTAAACTTACTCGCCCCCTTCGGTGTAGGTAACGCGAAGCCACACTTTCTTTTTCGCAGTGTTGCTATTTTACGGGCAGAACCATTTGGTAAAGAAAAAAACCACCTGAAACTCACCCTCACTGACGCATCAGGAAAGCAGACGCAGGCGATAGGTTTCTTTATGACCCCTGAGACATACCCCCTCGCCGACATATCCGACGGCAATAAAATAAATCTCATCGCCACCATCGAAAAATCTTTTTTTAGAGGTCGCCCCGAACTCCGCCTGCGTATTGTGGACATCCAATAGCGGGGTGTGGGGAATAAATTACCAGCTTGTGTTTTTGTGCTACCATTCACACATGAATAATGAGTCACACTTACTGTTTACTGACGGCAGCTCGCTCGGAAACCCAGGGCCTGGGGGGTGGGGCGCGGTGCTTGTGATGGCGGGAGCGCGTGTTGTCGAAATGGGTGCGTATGAAAAACATACGACCAACAATCTCATGGAGCTCCTCGCCCTTATTCGCGGACTCGAGCGACTCGCACGGGAGTCGGGGGACCTCATGATATTTACGGATTCGAAATACGTGCACATGGGAGCGACCGAGTGGATACATGGCTGGCAAAAGCGCGGCTGGAAAACAATGGCGAAGACCGAC
>JAYUQK010000113.1:0-7052 GCA_043756785.1 Candidatus Lloydbacteria bacterium
GGGAGCGCGACGACCCTCAAGGAGATCATGCGCCAGTCAGTACTCGGGGGCGGGGTCGAGATTCTCCCTCCACGTTTTGAAAAAACATACTTTCAGTGGGTCGATAACCTTCGCGACTGGTGCATCTCTCGCCAGATCTGGTATGGGCATCGGATACCTGTTTGGTATAAAGGAAATGAGACACACGTGGGGATAGAGGCTCCGGAGGAAGGGGGGTGGCTACAGGACGAAGACACCCTCGATACGTGGTTCTCTTCTGGGCTGTGGACCTTCTCCGCTCTGGGGTGGCCGAATGCGGATGCAAAAGACCTAAAGGACTACCATCCGACAAACCTACTTGAAACAGGGTATGACATTCTCTTCTTCTGGGTGGCGCGCATGGTGCTCATGAGCGGATATCATCTCGGCACAGTTCCCTTCCGCACCGTTTACCTTCACGGGCTCGTGCGAGACGAAAAAGGCAAGAAGATGAGCAAGTCGCTCGGCAACGCCATTGACCCACTCGATATGATAGAAAAATACGGGGCAGACGCGACACGCCTCTCCCTCATCATCGGCGCAGGCCCAGGGTCCGACATGAGCCTCTCGGAAGACAAGGTGAAGGGTTATAAAAAATTCACCAACAAAATCTGGAATATCGCACGCTTCGTGCTCGGAAACACGGAGGGGGTGGACCTCACAGAGAGGCCCACCCTGACACCCCGTGAAGACGAAATACTCGCTGAGTTTAACGCTGTTGCCACATACGTAGACCAGCATATCCGCGAATTCAAACTTCATCTTGCAGGAGAGAAACTCTACGACTATACGTGGCATATATTTGCTGACGTGATACTCGAAGAGAGCAAGGTGGCGCTCATGAGTGAGGATGCCGACACGGGTGCATCACGCAAGTGGCTCCTGCGTCACATTTTCGAGGAGCTCCTCAAGCTCCAGCACCCATTCATTCCATTTATTACCGAGGAAATATGGGGAAGCCTCGGAGACAAAACACAGCCCCTCCTCGTGACTCCGTGGCCGGTGAGCGCACAAGAATAATAGTGCACAAGTAGCTTATTGTAGATCTTTTCCATGCTCGCAGACATATCATCCACAACATTATTCATCGCGCTCCTCGTGGGCATACTCCCTGCAGTGTTTTGGCTTTGGTTCTGGAGGCACGAGGATGCGCTCCACCCAGAGCCACGTGGGCTCATACTCCTTGCTTTCCTTGCGGGGATGCTCGCCACCACCCTCGCCTATCCAATAGAAAAGTACATCGCTACACACGTCGTTGCAAACGACTTTGTGCTGCTCTCTCTCTGGGCGGTCACTGAGGAGGTACTTAAATTCGTCGCCATTTATATCGTCGCATTGCGTTCTGCGTACTTTGATGAGCCTATTGATGCAGTTATTTACTTTATCACCATAGCCCTAGGCTTCGCTGCCCTCGAAAATGCCATGTTTCTCTTCAACCCCATAGGGGACGGCGACGCCCTCGCGACCATTCTGCTTGGGGGCTTCCGTTTTATTGGAGCAACACTGCTGCACGTAGCTGCGAGTGCAAGTGTGGGCGTTTTAATCGCATTCGCATTCTACGAAACACGTACGAAGCGCGTCATCGCAGGCGCCATAGGCCTTGCTATTGCAATCATATTGCACACCCTCTTTAACTTCTCTATAATTATCACAGGTGGGGAATTTCTCTATCAGATATTCTTTGGATTGTGGGTATTTATTGTTGTAATCATTCTTTTTTGTGAGCGCATAAAATTAATGGCCCCACGATCCCACGTGCTCTACCCACACACCGGAGTGGTGCTTAATATTCCCCGAAAGCCATTGTCGTCAATAAGCTAATAACACATCATGCAAGAACGCAAACAATCATTCCTCGAACGTCTTACGGGGGCACAAGTACTCGACGATGACGCCCCCCACATGAGTGGCGCTCCACGCCAGGCGCGCGACAGTGGAAACATTCACCACGAGCAGCCACGCGCAGGCGAGGAAGATCGCTACGTGGAGGATGATGAGGTCGAGGACACAGATACTGAGGCAGACGATGACGAGGCGGGCTTGGCGATAGATATGTACGAGTCCGACAACGAGCTCGTGATCCAGAGCATGATCGCGGGCGTCACTACAGAAAATTTGCAGATTGCCATCACTCGCGACATGGTGACTATTCGCGGTAAGCGCATTCCCCTTCACGGAATCCCCGAAGAGCGCTACATAGAGAGGGAGCTCTACTGGGGAGTATTCTCGCGTGAGATTCCACTACCATTTGAGATAGACACTGACGGTGCCGAGGCAGTCGAAAAATACGGACTCCTCATTATTCGGCTCCCAAAGCTTGATACAAACCGCATACAAGAGCTGAAGGTGAAATCAATTTAAACCCCCTTCTCATTCCCCCACCTACTTTGTTGTGGGGCCCCTGCGACTCGGTCAACATATATGAATATGCCTTCCTCGTCGCTTTCATTACATGAACTGTACACCTTGTGGATTTTTAAGAAAAATCCACAAGGTCTTGCAGTATGGGTCCCACCCCATTCTTCACCCCACGCCTCGTATCTGGGATAATGAGAACGGGGTTCATTATATAAAAATACCCCACGTATGGGGTGTTTAGCTTATATGGGGGAAATGAGTCGTTTCATGACATCGAGACCTTGCTCGAGTGTGGGGACGATCATGGATGCGCTACCACACAAAATTGGGTGCTGATGGACATTGCTGGGCTCCATGATGACCACAATCGGTTTGTGCAACAGATGTGCCCACGCTATTTCAAAGCAGGAACCGATTGACTTTGATTGTGCGCCAAGAAAATTTGCCAAAATACCGTCACAGCGCATAACTTCCAGTTTTGTGCGGGTGGCGATGCCCGCCTGAGTCGAGAGTGGGTGTCTACCCTCATAACTCCCCGCAATTACCGTTTCGTTTTTTAGCCACGTTTTACCCCGTAGCGGGAAGACTGGGATGATATGCGCAGGAAATGCGTGATCCACATCTTCATACCATGCAGTTGCCTCCTCGTAGCTTAAGCCAGTGATGGGACTGACACAGTACACGAGAAATTGTCGAGTCACGATGCGCGCAGCACCCCGTTCATCACCCTTGTGTGGTGAACTGTGGGGAACTAACCCTTCAAAAATTGTGCCCATGTAAGATTCCTTGTGAACAATACTCGCCAGAGAATAGCACCATGAAGCAGTATGCACCCCTCTACAAATGACATACTTTGTTTCCTAATAAAGTATGGGCTACAAAAAACACCCCAGAGGGTGTTTTTTCTTGTGCCGGGGACCTTGGCTTGGTCACAAATCACTAAGTCTTTTGTCGCAAAAGCCGCCAAAAGCCAAAGTGTTCTCGACCCCGACTCGCCTCCTCACAAAGCCTCGGTATGGCGCCGGGGACCAGGGTTGAACTGGTGACCCTTCCCTACAGGAACTGCCACTCATTGGGTTTTTTGTTTCTCAAAGTTCACAAAAATCCTCAATGAGTCTTGCGGCGTGGGGCCCATCCCACACCTCACGCTCTTCAGGCGAATGCTCTATTCGAGATCGTCATCGCAAGCTTTGCGGAGATGGCGAGTCGTGTATTGCGTCGCCGGAGGGCGACTTAACTACGAAAAAGCCGACCATGGTGTCCGGCTTTGCGGACTTGGCTTACCAACTGAGCTACTTCTTTGTGCCGGGGACCAGGGTTGAACTGGTGACCCCTCGCTCTTCAGGCGAATGCTCTACCAACTGAGCTACCCCGGCGTGAATCGTAAATTAACACTCACCTCACCAGTTTAATCTGGTTTACTGATGATACGAGCCACAATACACAATTTATCGTACTTTTTCAAGCAAACTCTTTAAATCGAGCGGGAGCGATAGTCCCACCTTCTCAATACTCGAAAGTTGTGTTGCGATGCCTTGGTACACCTCCCAATACTTTTCAATATAGGGTTGGAGAAAATAATATGACCAACCCATCACACCGAGAATAACGAGCCAATATGCATATGAAAAAAACTGACTCCAGAACATGCGACGCTGCATACGGTGGAGCATCGCGTTGTTGTCCTTGGTCACACGCAGCAACTCGTCGATCTTCTGTTCATCTATTTCTGGCATGGGTGTATTTTAGCACAAACATAAAAAATGAGCAGTAGTCGCATTTCACTAAAAAGCCGTAGGAACGGGTTCATGTCGATTTTGTCTTTTCATTGTGGTATTATCTAGATACCACCATGCAACCAGATTACAACAAAACATGGCACACCAAACACGAAGAGGGCATGACTCGTGGTGGACGTTTCGCAGACAAGATAGCTGAGGTCATGGGCTCTTGGAAGTTTATTGTCTGGCAGTCCACGGTAGTGTTTTTTTGGATGGTGCTCAATATTGTTGCATTTGTTTCCCACTGGGACCCATACCCATTCATTCTCCTCAACTTGCTCTTTTCTACACAGGCAGCATATGCTGCGCCCATCATCATGATGAGTCAAAACCGCCAATCAGAGCGAGACCGCCACCAAGCGCTCGAAGATTACCATACAAACCTGAAGGCAAAGGAGGAGATCGAGTCTCTCCAAAAACACCTTTCCCAAATCGAATTCAATAAACTCGACAAAATCATCAGCCTTCTGGAAAAAAGCAATGTACGCCGTGGGGACTAAGGGTGATTAGGCTTTTCTCTTTACCTCTTTGAGCACGCTAGCCAAAAGAACGCTTGCGCGCGTCTCTATTGTGCAATGATGTGCAAACGTGTCCCCTCACCCAGAATCGAACTGAGATCCTCTCCTTAGGACGGAGTAGCTCTATCCATTGAGCTATAAGGGGGTAGAACAAATGCTCACGAGTGTGAGCATTTGTTCATAATAGTCTTTCCGAGAGGTCTACGCAACGGGAGCAATATTGAGGAGTTCTTGGAGCTTTGGTTTATTGAACCCCACCGTGATGTCGGAGTCTACCATGATGACGGGGACGCCCATCTGTCCGCTCTTCTCGATCATCTCTTGGCGCTTTGCGAGATCTTTGCCCACATCAAATTCTTGAAACTCAATGTTGTTCTTCTGGAAGAACTCCTTCGCCATCTTGCAGTACCCGCAGGTCTCTGTCGTATAAATTGAAACACTTTTCATTGTATTGTGGGTTACTGAATAATTGTGAGGGTATTATAGCATAAAGTCATCATGGGCATGCAAATGCTGCGAGGGGGTCCTTGAGAACTATTAAGTATTCAAAATTGCCTTAAAGGTGTCGCGATTTCTGTCTGGCGCTGCACCAAATGGGTTCGCGCCTGCTTCCCCCTTTTTCCAGCACAGATATATCACCGCCAGTAGTCCCACCACGGGAACAATAAGCACTACTGCTGCAAGGCCAGTGATGTTGATGTCGTGAAAACGGCGCGCGGTAGCACCAAGGCCGAGCACCAAGAGCAGGAGTGACACGATCATTCCGATAAGAGGAATCATCATCACCAGAAATCCGACTACGAGTGCCCCGATAGCAAAATAGAGATAGTTTGTCTCGTCGAGTCTCCCTGTGAATAATTTATCAAACGCAAATCCCCCCGTGGCTGCCTTCGCCCTATCGGCAACCCTTTTCAGATCTTCGGACGCGGACTGACTTGATGCCGCGGGCGAGACCACTACCACCTCCGTCTGTTTTTGTTCTGTGTTTTCCATTTTTTTACTGATTTATAGAGTATTGTGGCCCCCCTCGTATCAACCCCACCCGATGCAGGACCGTCTTATTTTAGCATACTCGAGCGACACTTTGCGAGTGGCCTAAATGGGAGCAAGTACTGCCGTGTTGCTGGGCCCTGACAGACCGCATCGATTTTATGCTGTGCACTTTTTACACCTTCCGATAAATTCAAGCGAATGACCCGTAAGGGAAGAAAACTCTTTGAGGTGTCTGAGTACCTCTTTTTCAAGCGACGCGGGTAGGCATGCTTCCACGTCCTCGATCCGCCCACACGAGCTACAAATGGCATGGTGGTGATGCTTCTTCGTCGCAACGAGTTCGTAGTGCGTATATGCGTGCTGGACATCAACTTTTCGGACAATCTGCGCTTCCCCCATGGCAACGAGTGCGCGGTAGATCGTTATTTGGTTTATATTTGGCAATTTCGATGCAATGTCGGTGACGGTAAGCGGTCGCTCGTTCTTTGAAAGAACGTGGAGTAACTCGAGGCGTGCAGGGGTGACCTTTAATCCTGCACCACGAAGTAACTGCGTAAATACTGGTGATTGTTTCATTGCGTTAGCATATCACAAACGCAATAGTATTGCAATTGTTTTCGGTTTCATATATCATATTAAACGCAATACTATTGCAACCAAAACCCATGAAAATCGCATTTGTCGGAAAAGGAGGAAGTGGAAAGACAACACTAAGCGGACTTGTGTGCCGCTTTCTTGCCGAGCAGCATCTACCAGTATTGGCTATCGACGCTGATATCAATCAACATCTTGGGAAGACGCTCGGCTTGGCGAAAGAGGTGGCGGAGACGATGCCTGCAATGGGGGTGGAAATCAATCGTATTAAGGAATACCTAAGAGGAAGCAACCCTCTCATTCCTGATAACGGATCAATGACTAAAACCACTCCCCCAGGGAGGGGCTCACGCTTGATTGGTGTTCAAGAGGAAAACCCCATATACAAATACTTTGCTCGAGAAGTTGACGGAGTGAGACTGATGGCCGTTTGGCCATTTGACGAGGGGGATTTAGGGGTGAAGTGCTATCACTCAAAAACAGGCTCTGTGGAATTACTGCTTAATCACTTGATTGATACAGTGAAAGAGTATGTGATCGTCGACATGACCGCCGGAGCCGACTCCTTTTCTTCTGGACTTTTTACGCGCTTCGATATTACCTTTCTCGTGGTTGAGCCCACACTCAAATCGGTGAGTGTGTATTCCCAGTATAAGCAGTATGCGAGAGGTCATGATGTGGCTATCAAGGTTATTGGGAACAAGGTCGAAGACAATGGCGATATTGAATCAATTATTCCTCGGGGCTCTGCCCCGGGGTAGCCACCTCGGAAGGGTTTGGGAAACCTGAG
>JAYUQK010000114.1:0-7044 GCA_043756785.1 Candidatus Lloydbacteria bacterium
CTCACCTGACGACGATGAGGAAGTGGTCGCAACACCACCCCCGAGACCAACTACAGGCACTCCGTCCGGCGCCCAAGGGTGGACACTTCCAAACCCCGCGCGCGCACCTGAGACACCATCCGCACCCGTGGAGGCACCAAAGGCATTTGGGCAACCGCGTAGTTTTTTGAAATATCCCCATCAGCCCGCACAATCATACGGAGAGACGGCGGGAGTGGGTGGATCTACGGCAGGTATGGAGGCATCGCGTAATGCCACACTTGAGGCTACTGCAGTGAGTACAACAATGAACACGGTAAAGACCCTCGAGGCACAAATGTCTCGCATGCTTTCCGGAGGGGAGCTTGTTGCCATTAAAAAAATCACCATACTGGAGCTGAATACGACAAACCCCGCGAAGCTTAAATCGGTTGGAGAAATAAAAACGACATTACTTGATGCCATGAAGAGTAGCGCAAAAGAGCTTTCCCCCGAGGAGATCGGAGCTATTGTAAAGAAGGTCCCATAATAAAGAATGGAACAGATACCAAAAACCACGCATGAGTTGCGTGGTTTTTGGTATCTGTTACGATGGAGCAAATTAGGAATAATATAAATGTGTTATGGAAAAAATGCATCCCAAATATGAACGGACGTTTGTTATCTTGAAGCCAGATGCTGTGCAGCGCACGCTGATGGGTGAGGTGTTGAAGCGTATTGAGCGGACAGGACTAAAGGCAGTGGGAATGAAGATGATTGTCGCAACGCGCGACCAAGCCGCAGCACACTACGGAAAGGACGACGCATGGTGTGAAAAGGTGGGCGGACGCATCATCGGTGACATCGAACGCGAGGGAAAGAAGGCCCAGAAGTCAGCACTCGAGTACGGTCGTGATATTCTTAATGGTCTTCTTGGATTCCTTACCTCCTCACCAATAGTCATAATGGCATTTGAGGGTAATCAGGCAGTGGGCGTAGTGAAGAAGCTCGTTGGTGGCACCGAGCCACTCACGTCAGACGTCGGCACTATCCGCGGAGACTTTACGAGTGACTCCTACGAGATAGCGGGCATCGACGTGCGTGCGGTGCGCAATCTCGTACATTGCTCGGATCAAGTCTCTGAGGCAGAAAGAGAGCTCAAGGTTTGGTTTAAGGAAGGTGAGCTCATTAAGTACACGCACGTGGGAGAGAGGATGCTCTACGATGTGAACATGGACGGTATTTTGGAATAAGTGGAAAACTTCTGTATAAGTTCATGAAAAGCTTGTGGATAACTTGAGGACATTTGGTGTATAATGAGAGAGTATTCGGAGAAACCCTAGTTTTGGAACTGGGCTGACTGAATCGCCACGACTCTTGGGTCTCTGGCTGAGGTTGCCCACTTGTATACACATTAGGTTCCCTCCGAATACACTCGATTCAAAAACAGTTCGCGACGCTACGTGCGTGCGAGCTGTTTTTATTTTTATTTGCTACCATTAGCTTATTCATGCAGAAGTATTTCCCCGCCACCTATTTACTCTCCCTCATATTGCTCATCGCCATCTTAAACGGTGCCGCGGTCTACTGGCACCTTTATTTCCATATTTGGTGGCTCGACATACCCATGCATTTACTCGGTGGGCTTTGGGTCGGACTGTTCGGGCTCTCTTGGTACTATCGCTCACGTCTCCCAAAGACAAAAGACACGACCCCGCTCTTTGTGGTGGTATTTGCCGTTGCGCTCACGATGACAGTTGGCCTCGCTTGGGAGCTGTTTGAACTTTCTGCGCAGACATTCATCGAGCGGGCAGACGTGCATGACCTCGGTGACACACTTGCCGACCTCGTCAACGACACCCTCGGCGCACTCACTGCTGCATATATATTTATTCGCATGGGGTATAATAAAAAGATATGACACAACATGCGAAAGTGGGATTTTTCGGAGGAGTTGACGCAGTGACGGGATCGAATTTTCTTTTTGAAGCAGACGGGAAGCGGGTGATGATCGACTGCGGACTTTTTCAGGGTGACTTATTTGCCGACGATCGCAATCGCGAGGACTTTGCTTTTGATGCCGCTTCTATCGACGTCCTTCTTGTTACTCATGCTCACATCGACCACATTGGGCGCATTCCTAAGCTCGTGAAGGCTGGGTTTAAGGGAGTAATCTACTCCACCCCACCGACCGAGGAGCTCACGGAGCTCATGCTGCTCGACACGACACGCATACTCGCGCACGAAGCCGTTGCGAGTGGCCGTGAGCCCATCTACACCGAGCGTGACGTACGCGACACGATGAAACTGTGGACTTCCCATGAGTACTACGCACCATTCGCTATCACACCCCTACTCTCTTGCGAGTTTAAGGACGCGGGGCACATTTTGGGCTCGGCGATGATGTTCCTCACTCTGAATGGAAAAGTGATGGTATTTACGGGCGACCTTGGTAATTCTCCTACGCCACTCTTGCGCGACACAGACTCCATCAAGGGGGCGACATACTTGCTCATGGAGTCCGTCTATGGAGATCGCAATCACGAGAATCGCGACGAACGCAAGGAGATGCTGCGCAAAATTATTACCGAGTCTATTGCGCACGGGGGAGTGCTCCTCATCCCCGCATTTTCACTAGAGCGCACACAGGAGCTACTTTTCGAGCTCAACGACTTGGTAGAGCATCACGGCATACCCGATGTGAAGATATATGTGGACTCGCCATTGGCAATAAAAGCAACAGAGGTATATCGTCGGAGCGAAAAATACTTTAATAAAGAGACCCAACACATCATCAAGGGTGGCGACGATATTTTTAAGTTTCCCCGCCTCTACTACACTGAAACAAAACAGGAGTCGATGGAAATATGGGAAACAAAAGGCCCCAAGGTCATCATGGCGGGCTCGGGAATGGCAAACGGTGGGCGTATCGTGCATCACCTGAAACACTATCTGGGAGACCCAAAGAACGCAGTGCTCTTGGTGGGGTACCAAGCAGCAGGAACCCCAGGTCGGCGACTTGCAGAGGGGGCGAAGACGGTGCGGCTCTATGGAGACGACGTTGCCGTTAAGGCAAAAATGTACAACATCCACGGGTACTCAGGGCACAAAGACATGGACCACCTCCTCGAGTTTGTCGAAGAGGGTAGAGAGACGCTGAAGAAAATATTTGTGACAATCGGTGAGCCCAAGTCCTCGATGTTTTTGGCTCAGCGCATCCGCGACTACCTCGGCCTCGACGCTATCGTGCCTAACCCCAAAGACGAACACACGCTTCCGTTTTAAGTATGCACGAGGGCGACGAAAAAATAGATATCCGAGCAGAGTGGGAAGTATTGCTTCATGATGAGTTTACGAAACCCTATTTTAGGGCTTTGCAGGCGGAGGTCGCCAAGGCATATCTTTCTGACGTCGTATTTCCGGCGCAGGAGAGTATCTTTCGTGCATTTAATCTCTGTGCACCGAGGGAGGTGTGCGTGGTGATACTTGGGCAAGACCCCTACCACACTCCGGGCGTGGCCGACGGGCTCGCATTTTCAAGTGTATCAGGCAACCCCGTACCCCCGTCTCTCAAAAATATCTATAAAGAGATCGAGCGAGAGTACGGAGTGGGGCGCACCTCCCCAGACCTCTCTGACTGGGCAAAACAGGGAGTGCTTCTCTTGAATTCGTCACTCACGGTTTTGTCTGGGAAGGCAAATGCGCATGCGGAATTTGGCTGGCGCGAGTTCACCGATGCGGCCATCGCCACTCTTGGCCACGAGTGTGATCATGTGGTATTTATGCTCTGGGGGAACTATGCACGGGAAAAGCGCGTACTCATCGACACCACAAAACATCTCATACTCGAGTCCCCCCACCCCTCACCGCTTTCCGCCCACCGTGGGTTTTTAGGTAACGGACATTTCGCAAAGGCGAATGCGTACCTTCGCGCACATGGAAAGAAGGACGTTACTTGGTGCACATAGCGCCTTGCGATTTTTGGGCGAATGGCGTATTTTGAGTCTATTATCGGTAATTATTTACGCATATGGGTGAAGGAATGCCAACAAGCGATTTCGATATTGATTTAAGTGAGGTGGGGCAGGGCGAGGCGGGTGAAAGCATCCTCAACTTTCAGGCTGGTGACCCTGTCAATGTGGAAAGAGGAGAGAGGGGTTCGGGGGTCATTGAGACATGGGTATTTGCCGGAGTGAATGAAAACGGGGTACGCGTCATGAAAGAAGACGGTTCCGTCAAAGATGTTCCCGCTGACTACTTCCTCTCACTCAATCAGTCACGCGCTGTGGATATTGAGCTGTAGTAAAATATTTTTGTTTTTATAAAAAATACACCACAGAGGTTCGTCCTCTGCGGTGTATTTTCGTATATGCCGCTCCAGTTTTATGCCTTCATTACTTCTTTTGCGACACGAGTGAATACTTCGGGGCTGTGCTCGGCCAATGTGGCGAGAATCTTGCGGTCGAGGAGAATCTTCTTCTTTGTCGCCTCTCCGATGAACTTTGAATACGTGAATCCGAGGGGGCGGAGTGCCGCATTCATCTTCACCGTCCACATGCGGCGGAAGTCGTTCTTCTTGTCCTTGCGGTGGGCAAATTGGTACGCACCGGCTTTCCGCAGTGCAACCTTGGCCTCGATCTCCTTTTTGGAGCGACCGTGGCGGTAGCCCTTGGCGGCCTTGAGGACCTTGCTGCGACGTTTATTGGATGTGACTCCTCGTTTTACGCGTGACATATATGTTCGTTATCAGTATTAAAAAAGTGTATACGGGGATTAAACGCCCAAAAGGAAACGCTGCTTTGCCTTGTTGGACATATAGAGCTCGGTACCGCGCTTTTTGTTGAGCTGCACACTGCGACTCTCTTTTGCGTTGAAGTGGTTGATACCTGGCGTACGAAGAAGTACCTTGCCATTCTTCGTGACTTTTGCCCGCTTTGCGTATGATTTGTTTGTTTTCATGTTATTGGTGCTTCAGCCGTAGCTTGTGCTATGTGTGCAATCTCTGGTTCTTTTACCTTCGCTGTCTTTCCGGACACCTCCTTTTTCTTTGCGGTGCCACGTTCGATGACGATGGTGAGTCCTTTTGGGCTTTTCTTGGGCTCCTCTGCCACCTTGTATTCTTCGCTGACAAGCCGGAGGATACGGTCGAGGCGCTCTTCAAGGAACTTCTGCTCCATGTACTTGGTGCGCCCAGGGAGGAAAAGGTCGAGCTTTACGCGATGTGATTCTCGCAGCCATTCTGAGGCTTTTTTCGCCTTGAGCTCGAGGTCCCGCTCCGAGGTACCTATCTTTATTTGGACGTTTTTCGTCTCTGTGACATGTGCTTTTGCCCGCGCGTCCCTATCCTTCTTTTGCGTGGTGTATTGGAATCTACCATAGTCCGTTATTTTTGCAACGGGTGGAGTGGCATTTGGGGAAATTTCGATCAAATCGAGGCCTTTTTCCTGTGCGAGCTTTATGGCGTCGTTAGTCGACATGGTGCCGAGGCTGCCATTGTCGTCGACGACTCGCAGCATGAGCGATTTTATTTGATTGTTTATGCGTGTTTTTTCTTTCATTCTATATATGCCACTAGAATGCAATCCTAACAGAAAACCCCAAAAAGGTACAGTATTTTGGTTGTTTGAGCAAAAAACTAGCCCAAACCTCTTGAGTGAGGCTAGTTTGGGCTGCGGGGCCTCAGTGTGAGGACTTTGTGAGTCCGCCAATTTTGGCCTCGGCACCGAACAAGTCCGATATGAAAAATCCGCCAGAATCGGCGGATTGGACCCACTATCGAGATCGCAGAGTCGGTTTCATGGAGAGCATGTCACCAAGAAATACATTGTACTCAGTGCTGAGCGCTCTTGCAGCAGCCTCGCGGACTTCGGGTGTATTTGAGTGATCGGCGATGGTGCAAATATCAGAATAATTTATCTCTGGATGCTTGAGAAGCGCACTCAGGGCAGCTTTTCCACGACCTGGGTCTTTTGTGACCCGTGCGATGATAGAGAGGTGGTTTTTGCTGAGATCGGGGTGGCCACTCATGAGGATGTCCAAGGATCTGTTTTGCGCGTGGGGTGATTTTGCGTCACGGAAAATCTGCCAAAATAATTGAAATTCATTCGCAATACCGCCCGCACCCTCATTGCGTAATTCCATGATTCGATCAAAAAAGATTTTTGCCACATCGTCATTTCGAGTTTTGAGGAGTTGTTGAATGATTTCATGGGAAATTTTATCCACTGATTTTGCCAATATCCGCGCTGCGGCACGAAGTGTCGTCGTGGACAGGAATGCAAATTCTTGATTGAGGAGATGCGCGGCCTGCTTTGGACGTGGAAACTTATCGGTGACAATTTTCCGTGCAATATATTTTTTGACAGACAGGTCTTGTGCACTGCGGAAGGCCTGAAAAAACAACGGACTTACGTACGTATCATTTTTTTGCAGTAGCGCAGCGAATACCTTTCTTGCAAGAAATCGTTCTTGCGCATACCCGAGGAGACTCACTAGCCTCTCCCCTGAATTGTTTGTATGCGCAAGTAGGATTTTAAATATTTTTCGATGAGTTTTCTTGCTCGAGTTAGACTTCAGAATCCCCACCAATTGCGACCGACCCGCATCTGTTTCACTAAGAATACCCAATTTCCGATGGAAAAGTTTACGCCCCAGGAAGCCTGGGTGGTGTGTGTGATGTAATTCACCCAGTCTTTCCGGGTAGTGATTCAGAATTTTCAGAAAACACCTCTTGGCCAAACTGACGGATATCTTTCTTCCACGAAGCATTTCTGCAAGGTCCTCAAAGTTGAGGTCGGGATGTGCCATAAACATCACAGAGGCCTTCCTTGCAATGTGCCTTCCTGTATTTGCGTGGAGAATAACATTGCAGATACTCGCAATGCTTGCCTTTGGGTGACGGAGCACAAGGAGGGCAATTTTCTTTTTCAAAAGTGGCCTTTCCCGAATACTCGAGTCTGTTTGATAGAGCAAACTCGAAATACGATCGAGGTCGAACTCTCCGTTTTTTATCACCAAGTTGAGGGCCTCAAGTTGTATTTCCGGCGATGCATCCGGCGAGAACAATATGCTCTCTAGGTCACGTGC
>JAYUQK010000115.1:0-2635 GCA_043756785.1 Candidatus Lloydbacteria bacterium
AGCCCACTTCCAGCCCGTGCCGATGAATCTGGCGGGATTGAAGTCGAAGGGGCGGATGAACTGTGGCTGCCAGCAGGGTCGCATGGCAACAAACTTGCGCAGTTCGGCTTCGACAGCGTCCCCGTTGTCTCCAAGAATCATATTGTCCACTTGCTGTCGCAGTGCGGAATGTTTCCGCAGTGCATTTCTGAGCATGGGATCCATGGTCAGCTTCCTTTCAAGGTTGCTCCTAGCCTTACCGAAATTGGTTGCGCCAGAGCAGAGAAAGTCTCAACTCCAAAGGCAAACTCTGGACAGAGGCGCTTTCTGCTCGGGCGCAACGTAAGTTATGCAATGAACGTATGCCAACACTTTGTCATCACTTAATCTTTTTGTCAACTTCTTTTCAGGTACGGCTCGATTACACTACTGGTTACACATGAAGCGTGGCGCGGCACTGCAGATGGCACAAGAAACACGAAACTCCTACGACCACATGGCGAGGGAATTTTCTGACTCGCGGGCACGATTCTGGGACGAGCTGGCATTTCTCGCAGAAGAAATAACATCGGGTGAAAATGTGGTCGATATTGGTTGTGGCAACGGGCGCTTCCTGCCACTCGTCACGATGCGTGGGGCAGACTACACAGGAATAGACTATTCGGAGGGACTCGTTGCTGAAGCGCAAAGAAAGTTTCCTCTAGAGCACTTTGTCACTGGGGACGCAACGGCTCTCCCCTTTCCTGACAACAGTTTTAATATTGCATATTCATTTGCAGTCATTCACCACATTCCGAGCAAGGAATTGCGCAAGCAGTTTATCGCCGAAGCATTTCGTGTCGTTCGCCCCGAGGGAAAGTTTATTTTTACTGCCTGGGACATATGGTCGCCGCAATATATTAGCAAAATCTTGACGAGTGCTCTTTCTGCAATGCTTGGAAAAAGTGATCTCGACTGGGGCGATGCCATCCTCACCTTCGGAAAGGAAAAGCACCCACGCTATGTGCATGCATGCACAATGCGCGAGTTGGGCACACTACTCACTGAATGTGGCTTTCGCATCATCTTAAGCGAACGTATCGCAAGAAAAAGCGGACAAAAAAACATCGTCATCGTCGCCCAAAAACCCCTCACCAATATTATGTAAATACTGCCCATAGGCAGTATTTACATAATCGATAAACGAAGTAGGCCGTTCAACCACGCCGCGGAGAGTGCGACGGGGAAAATGGCTTCCTGTTTTAGGAACCCACCGAGAGCGCCTCAAGGGTGCGTAAGTCTCCCCCCGCGTCAATGTATGCCTGCTGTAGGTCGTCGAGGTCTTTTCCTGCCCGCAGATATGCTGCTTCGAGTGTGGGAAGGTCATTTTTTTGATACGCCTTTTGCATTGCTACAATATCGTCACCCTCTTTTGTTATTTCCACTTCCATAAGCATAATGTCATCACTGAGTTTTCCATAGACACCATTAAGTAGGTCGAGATCTTTTCCTGTGTCACGCAACAACTGGTTGTTCTTTGATTCAAATGCGCGCAAAAGCATAATTGCCTCTCGGTCATGACTTAAGCGCTGCTCAAAAAGCTGGCGAAATGCCGCAAAATCTTTAATAAAACAGTGTCCACCCGCACCACGACCCTCATTCCCACCCATGTGCGCATATTGGTGTACAGGCTGCATGTGGGAAGCTCCAATGCGCGGGTCGGCCGTCATGTTTTTTGCAACCACATCCCAGCGTGCGCCATGATGTGTGGCGAGGTCGTACATCAAGTTCATAAATACCACCTTCATGTACAGAAAGTTATTTCCTCCGTACTTTGTGAGCTCCGCTTCCGACGCGCGACAGATAGTCTTGTATGGCGCATCAGGAAGAATACTCATCACCTCCTCTGCTTTTGCTTGCCACACTTCGTCATCTAAAAAAGGAGACGGAATACCAATGATGTGCCTATCTGGGGTATCAATATCGGGACGCACTGATGTCTCGCGTAAAAACTCTGGTGCGTGCATGATGAAGCGGTCTGGGTAGAGTAGCGCAAGCTCATCAGTGCTCCCCGGAAGTATGGTGGACTTGATGACTGCAGTTTTACCCTTGCCCACAAGAGGCAGTACGCTCCGCAGTATGCGGTCGTCAAAACCCGTGGGCGTTGACGGTGTCGGCACTGCAATAAAGACAATATCGCACTCTGTAATCGCATCTTTATTCATCTCAAAAGCAGGCTCTTTTGCGTATCGGACGGTTTCAAAGCCACGCTCCTCAAAGTGGTCGGCGAGATTCTTGCCTATCCAGCCCTGTCCGATAAAACCAATAGTGATATTTTTAGTCATGTGCATATAAGTAGTAACAACGCGAAAACAAAAAATGTGACGAGGCGCAGCGATTCCGACATGGTAGCGAAATTTTTAAAATGTCGCAACGGAATACTTCACTTTGGTGCGTAATCAAATCTAAAGAAACTGCATGATTATTTTCGCGAGCTTGTCGGAGTCGTGGCGGATGAGAGTGCGGCGCAACAGATCTTTTTTTGCTGTTTTTGCAAGGGTACTTGCAAGGAGATTCGCACCAATAAGTGCAAAATCTCCCTTCTGACATTCTGCTCCACAGACCAAGGGCTCCCCTTCATCAGCATATTTTCGAATAAGCGCGGAATCTGGCTTTG
>JAYUQK010000116.1:0-2602 GCA_043756785.1 Candidatus Lloydbacteria bacterium
GCAATTTTGTCACCTTTTAGCGTCACCGTTTTTTCGCCATCAACGAATACTGGCGCGACGGGTGTCTCACCTGTGCCAGGCAAGCTGATGCCGATATTATGCTTTTTTTATACTCATCCATTGTAGAATGCTTGTCAATAGGACTCCTCGTGACAAAAAAAGCCCCGTCTGGGGGGCTTTGTGTCGATACGCTATTTCCTCCAGCCCCCATCGCTTGAGAGCATGAGTGACTCGATTTCTTCGGGGTCTTTCGGTGCACCCTTAGAGAGTACGTCTCTACCCCTAGGGGTCACGAGCACGTCGTCTTCGATGCGGATACCGATATTCCAGTACTCTTTTGGGACTTCAGGGTTGGGGCGTACATAAATCCCTGGCTCGACCGTGAGCACCATACCGCTTTCGAGACGGCGCTCCTTCCTTTTCGTCTTCGGGTCTTCTCCGTAGTCGCCCACGTCGTGCACATCCATGCCTAGCCAGTGGCTTGTGCCATGAGGGAAGAACGGCTTGTAGAGCTTTTTCATGAGGGCGTAGTCGAGGCTCGAAGCCTTGATGATGCCGAGCATGAGGAGCCCTTCGGTCACGACCTCACATGCTTTGTCGTGCACATGCTGGAATGGTGTGCTTACTGCAATGGTCGCAATAGCCTCTTTCTGCGCAGAGAGCACCACGTCGTAGAGCGCACGCTGTGCCTTTGTGAATGTTCCACTCACGGGAAAGGTGCGCGTAATGTCTGATGCGTATCCCGCGTATTCACAGCCTGCGTCGATGAGCAGGAGGTCACCGCTCTTCAGTCGCGCACCGTTCTTCGTGTAGTGGAGCGTAAGGGCATTTTTTCCGCTCGCAACAATCGACGGGTATGCGTGGAGTGCATCAGCACCTGCACTACGGAAGTGGTAGGCGAGCGCAGCCTCTATTTCATACTCATATTTTCCTGCGCTCGCAAAAGAAAGCATGTCACGATGCGCATGCGCTGATATCTTCGCTGCTTTCTTCATGAGTGCTATCTCGCTCGCATCTTTCACGAGGCGCATTTCTGCAATGAGGTTTTCTGGGGTGTTGAGATTTGCTAACCCCGCATGCCCCGTGAGCAGCAGTCTTCGCAGCTGTTCGTCCAAGAGGTGGTCATCTATGCTGTATGTTTCCTCAAATCCGAGTAAGCGCCGCGCCTCCTCGGGCCCCATGCGCACTCCTTCCCAGAGCTCCTTTACTTCGTCCTTTGGTGCACAGTGGAGGATGGAGCGCGGTATGCCCCCTCCGACAATGAGGAGCTGTGCATTTGGTTCGTCAAAACCAGTGAAGTACCGAAAGTCGCTGTTTTGGCGAAAAGGGAAGCGGACGTCGCCGTTGCGCACCACCTGCCCGGCACTACTGATGAGCACAATATTTCCTTCACCAATTTTTCTCCCAAGTGCAAGGCGTCGCGCGGCATATGTTTTCGTCTGCATCTGTATCTCCTAATGAAAAGGACAGTAGGGTATCTGAGTACAGAATAAGGTTTTTATCCTTCCCGTCAATAAAAATGTATATGTAATGAGCCACGGGCCCCACCTTAGAAATACAGCTGTGGATAAGTGGGTTGTTCTACTTCTAATTATATTCTAAAATAGAGAGAGTATATTTAGAATATAATTAGATCACCAAACATGTTGACCAAAAAAACAAAAGAAGTACTCGATTACGTACGTAAATATCTCAAAAAGGAAGAAATAGCACCATCACTCGAGGAGATAAAGACGCACTTTGCATTTGCTTCGGTGTCGACGGCGCATTATCACCTCGAAAAGTTAAAGGCAGACGGGTATCTCGAGCGTGAGGCCAAGCAGGCTCGCGGGATGACTCTCACCCCATTTGATTTCTCACTCTCATCTCTCTCAGGCACCTTCACGGGGTTTGAGTTTATTTCCGTACCGTTGGTGGGCTCTGCGAACTGTGGACCAGCGGAGCTTTTGGCGGAGGAAAATATTGAAGGATATCTCACCATCAAGAAGGCGATGGTTCCCCGTGCGAGCGGTATTTTTGCGCTTCGTGCGTCGGGGCACTCGCTCAACCGCGCCAACGTGCAAAGCAAGACTATCGAGGACGGCGACTACGTACTCGTCGACTCCGAGGACAGAAACATCAAAGATGGTGACTACGTGCTCTCTATCATCGGCGGCGCCGCCAATTTGAAAAAATACTCGTTCGACAAAAAGAAAAATCAGATCATCCTTTCTTCCGAGTCGAGCGAAACCTTCAAGCCCATCATTATCCTCCCTGGTGATGACTTCGCCATCAACGGCAAAGTCGTCGGGGTGATAAAGCGAGGGTAGGAAGTAGCATGAAGCGGTTAACCGAACTTAAGGAGGGAAATTATAGTTTACCCGCCCGCCAGTTAACCAAAAAAGAAAATAATATCGTGTCGATAGGTTGCAGCACTCCCGTGCACCAGTGGCGTGGATTGCTTGAGAGCAACCTACTCCTTGATTACGTTGATCAAATTACGATCAGGTAGTGTATTTAATCGGATGTAATTTAGTTTGATGGGGTTGTCCTTGTTGTGCGCGGGTAGAGATGAAACAAAGTTGTGTACTGCTCCGTATACGAGGGGAATTGCAGTTGCCGT
>JAYUQK010000117.1:0-6853 GCA_043756785.1 Candidatus Lloydbacteria bacterium
ATCGGATGACGCTGACGCATTTCCTCAGGTAAGCGGTTCGAACATCGTAGAGTAGGGGGCACAAAAGAAAAGCCGCGCAATCGGTTTTTTACTTGGCGCCACAAAGGAAGTGCGCTGCCGCACTTTCACTCAGGGCTCGAAGACTGAGGAATTATTGATTAACGTGGGACACGGAAAACTTGGAATGCATGTACAATAGACGAACGCTGGAGAAGCGAGGGGTGTAATATTCTCAGCAAACCTTTACTACGGTTGTGTTGGTGCGACATCTGTTGTCGCGGTGGGTGGTTTTGGGGACGGCGTAGTGATGTTAATATTTGTACTACTCGTTGATGGTGCTGTCATCCTGAATGCACCACGCTGGTACAAGATTACCGCACCAACGACGACCGCGAAGATAACAACCAGTGCGACCACCCACCCTGCCCCGCTGTCACTATTATTCTTATCTGGGGAATTTGTAATGATAGTATCTGCCATATATTTATGAATTATGAATAAAACTCGAATTTTTTCCTTCTTTTTTTGCTTGGTCTTGGTACTGCATTAAGCCTATACCTCGTACCATGAAGGGAGGATGAAAAACTTGGAATTTTCATTCGTGCGGCTCCTCCGTCTTTCCGGACTTTCAGAAACCGGAGTGGAATCGAGATGCGTCCAACAAATCACAACGCGCTGAGTTTCCAAAAAAACGGAGACCTGTACTGCGAAAGTCAGGGCGAGAGGCCCTCGCCTGGCGAACTCTCTATTTCTTACTTGCGCGGCTCACGAATCTTTGCTAGAGTACTCACCAGATAATCCTCTCAGGGAGATTGCTGTGAAACGTTATGAATTGGTCATTGGCCGCGTGAGGCATTATTTGCAGGCCACAACGAGGAAGGATGCACGGAAGGAAGCGGAGGGTATCGTCGCTTACGCAAAAACAAAGGGACCAGACCCCTGCTCTGTTAGCCCTCCTGATGTTGGCCAGTTATGTGAAGTTACGGATCTTGAAACATACAAAATCCACTAGTCTTTTGGCCCACATTTGTGGGTCTTTTGCATTCTACTGGGGATGTGCGAACTTTTACCAACTCACGGGGAACAAAAAACCCGCCGATACTGGTGGGTTTGCTCAATGCGTTTGCTTCTGACTTAAAAAACTGTGTTGAGGGGAAAATAGTCGGCACAGAGTCCGTGCTTCGTCATCACATGCTCATTGGTGACCCAGCCGCGCCACGTCTGCAGGCCAGCACGCAGCGACGGGCTTGTGCGCATCGCCTCAAAATCGTTTTGGTGAGCGAGGTGATGTGCGACCATCGCGACGATGTACGGCTCCGTCGCCGCACAAAGCGCGCGCGTCGCCTCCTCTGGCACAGTGGAGCCTGGGATGTTTGGCACCGCGGAGAGCACGAGTTTGCGTGTGCCATAGATAAACGTCTCACCTGGCTTCGTGGGATTCCATCTCGTATAGTCCGTCGAGCCACCTTGGTCTATCGACACATCGGAAATGTACGCACCCTCTTTCATGACGTCGAAATGTTTCTTTGTCAGCACAACGGGTGCCACTTGCCCACCAGGGAGCATTGGGGCAGAGATAAAGATATCTGCAACCCGTAGAAACTCATTCGTTTCTTTGTGATTGAGCATCGCCATCGGGAAAATAAACACTTTCTCGCTGCCGTACTTTTCTACGAGCTCACGCATTTTGGGTTCCCATGTCTCAAATAAAATAATGAGACCAATACCACACTCCAACGCGCGCACGAGCGCTGCTTCACCCACGTTGCCACCACCAATGATGACCGCAGTAAGTTTTGCAACGTCCTCGTGCTTATGGCGCAACAGTGCAGCCTTCATGGACTCTGTACCTGCGATTTTCGACATGGGCACAAGGAGCGGAAAGACCACTCGACCACCCACTCCCACCACCGACACTGTTTCGTAAGCGATAGACGTGACCCGATTACGCAATAATGCTTCAGTAAGTGCTTTTTCACTTCCCGCAAGATGCAGGTACGCAAAAAGTGTTTTTCCGCGCATTGCGGCTAGATATGGATATTCTTCGGGAATAGGCTCTTTCACCTTCACGAGAATGTCAGCGGCACCCCAAACTACCCACTGGTGACTGGCCACTGTCGCACCAACACGCAAGTAGTGGCTGTCAGAGAAACCCGCGAGTAAACCCGCCCCACTTTCGACGATCACGTCGCCACCAGCCTCGACGACCAAGCTCACCCCTTTGGGGGTCATGCCTACGCGGCCCTCATTCTGCTTGCGCTCCTTTGGTACACCAACAACACATGTGGACATAATTTTACTCCATGACAATGAATCCTGACTCAGACTGTAGCTTTTTATGTGCAAAGTCAATACTTATTAGCTACAATACCCCCATGAAAAGAGAAAAAATTGTCGTCGCATTTTATGGATTACCAGGCTCGGGAAAAGGGACTCAGGCAAATTTAGTCGCAAATACGTTTGGATTGGTGAATTTTGACACAGGGAAGCTTTTGGAGTCGATTTGGCATGACCCAAAGCGCCAAAAAGAGGCTCTGGTCGCCAAGGAACGCAAGCTCTTTGACGGCGGGCTCCTCAACTCTCCAAGTTTTGTGCTTGGCGAAGTCACGAAAAAGTCGAGTGAGCTCGCTAAGGCGGGCCTCGGTATTGTCTACTCTGGCTCCCCGCGCACGATGTACGAGGCAGAAGGGCTCGTACCAAAACTTGAAAAAGTCTACGGGAAAGACCGCGTATTCTTTTTTTTACTCGATGTGGACGAAAAAGACTCTCTCGCGAGAAATAGTAAGCGCAGACTGTGTAATTATTGCAAAGCAGGCCTCCTAGCACAGTATTATCCCTCAAAAACCCCAAAATACTGCCCAAGCTGCGCTGGCTCGCTCTATCGCCGCTCAGTGGATGACCCGAAAATCATCCCCAAACGCTTGGTCGAGTACAAAGAACGCACACTCCCCATTGTTTCCTACCTCAAAAAACACGGGCACAAAGTAGTGAAACTCAACGGCCGAAAAGCGCCGTACCTCGTCTTTAAAGAAGTAGAAAAACACATAAACAAACGTTTGGCGGACTAAGGTGGGCCTTGGCTTTGAATGACCCACGCTTGAAGAAGTTGTCTGCGGTTTCATAAACTCATAAAAAACACATTGACGAAATAGTTAATGTGTTTTTTATTACCAATGTCCTTGAGTTATCCACAGTGTGTCCTTGATGTCTATAAAGGACACATGTATGATTGTCCCAGACGCGAATTGCAAATGGTCTCACTTTTTCTAAAGGACTATTGCGACAAGCAGTAGTTCTTTACACAATCAAAATCCATAGTTTTCCTCCAACAACTTAGTACCGGTGCCTGCCGGTACTTTTTTTACAAAAAATTCCAAATCTGGCAAGCTTCTTTGTTGACTTCGGCTGTCGGTCTGGCGGACTTACCATGAGTAAGCCCACTCAGACACGACAGTCTCGTCGCCTCGAATCTCGCTCAGTTTTAAAATTTTTAACCCTCCGAAGCACCTCGAACTTTAAGTATTTTTTCAAACTAAAAAAACCCCATTTGCGTACCTCAGATTATATTTTCAAAATATACTGCTCGAGCATGGCGTCAAAGTCGCCTTCGCCGCGATGCGCCTTGTGGTACATGTCACGTAGCTCGCGGAGCCTCTCAGTAAGCTCGCTTCCGAGGAACTTCTTTGACCCTGAAAGATACCTTTGGTAGTTATTTACACTTACTCCCGCCTTTATGGCTTCTTCTTTGGGGAAATGTGCACACAGAAAGAGTAGTTTTGTCGCCCAGAAGACCAGGCCATGGATTTCTTCAGCAACAGAGCCTTTTTCTCGTGCCTTTGTGTAGAGTACCCATGCAGTTTTCTTGTCACGAAGAGCAATCGCATCGGCAAGAGCAAAGTTATTTTCAAATTTAGTCTTTTTAATAATTGGAAAGTCGTGAATCGTACCTATTTTGTTAAAAATATCTAAAATATCCTTATTTGGAGCCGTTTCACGAATGAATATACTATTTGAGGTAGTAGCCATATCCTCAAAATAGAAGCTACCAAACTCTTTCATATCCAAAATACCATCAAAAACAAGGGTATTTTTCTCCCCGAAGAGATTTTGGGCAAATATTGCCTCCCGCGCCGCAGAAGCGTCAAACCCGACGTCAGAAAAACGCTGCGCATTACTAGCCCCCGAAGCTAGAAGCGCCCCATCCACAGCTGCCCGCATGGCTTTCTTCGCCTTTTGGGTATCCTCCCCAATAAATATCTCTATCATCCACCCATTTTACCATGCAGAGGCAGGTATGACCGAATTTCAGAGTTGGGATAGAGGGTATCTTTATTATTGCTTGCACTTTCAAGAATCCTGAGTAGTTTTAGCACTAACTAATTATTCACCATCACCATATTCCTATGCGTATTTTCGCTGTTGTTGTTACGATTTTCCTCTCCTTTTTCAGCACCAACATTGCCCTCGCCGCAACCTCCGTATCTGGCACTCTCTCTGGATACACCGCATGGACAAAGGTGAATAGTCCATACGTTGTAACGGGAACACTCACCATTCCCGCAGACGCCACCCTCACGATTGAACCCGGCACCGTTGTCAAAATGAACGGTGTTTTCTTTGTTTATATATACGGCTCGCTCGTGGCCGAGGGAAGCACAATAGACCCCATCGTCATCACCTCATTTAGCGACGACACCGCAGGTGGCGACACCAATGGCGACGGCGGTGCCACCATGCCGTTGTCTGGCGACTGGCTCGCACTCTATTTCCTCGATAATGCGCAGGGCACATTCACCCATACCGACATCCGCTACGGTGGGCGCTCCAATGGTCCGAGCAATCCAACGGGGCAGATTTTGAATCAAGGGGGTGGCATTACAATCACAAACAGCCAACTTACCGATACTCCAAACTACAACGTCCTACAAAGTAGCGGTACAAGCACGATTACTGACTCCATGCTCAGTCGTGCACTAGACAGCATCCGCTCTACAGGCGGAGCCATCATCAGTACAAGAAATACATTTACGGACAACACACGACCGCTCTTTGTTTCGAGTGGTATCGTCACACTTAATGCAAATAACTTTGGAAGTACTGGAGTAGCTTCGTTTGTTGACGCCTCAGTTAACCTCATCAACAACGGAGGAAATACTGGTGGACGTGGCCTTGCAGTCAATGGCACAATTTCAGGAAACGTGACATGGAAGAAGGACAGTATGCCTTATGTCATCACGAACACCGTGACTATTCCCGTCGGTGCGTCGCTCACGATCGAGCCAGGCACCATCGTGAAAATGGAGGGATTCTTCTTTTTCTATATTTATGGAACGCTTGATGCACAAGGAACAGCGCTCGATCCCGTCACTATCACCTCACTTCGTGACGACACCATCGGCGGTGACACAAATGGCGATGGCAATGCGACCCCACCACAGCCTGGGGATTGGCTGGCGCTGTACTTTTTTGATAACTCACACGGTACATTCACCAACGTACAAATACGATATGGTGGGCGCTCCAATGGTCCAACAATGCCCCTAGGGCAGATCCAGAACCAGGGAGGAGGTATTGCCATCACCAAGAGTGTCTTTGCTCATTCCCCAAAATACAACATCGAACAGTCTGGTGGAACAACAACCATCACCGACTCCTCCATCACAAGTGCTCACACAGGAATATTTGTGACTGGCGGGACACTCTCCGTACACAATTCCTCCATCAGTGGCAACTCGGAGTATGGTGTACGCAACACGAGCACTGACACTCTGGATGCAACTCACAACTGGTGGGGCGCGTTCGGTGGGCCAGCTCATCCATCAAATCCATTCGGCTCAGGAGACCGCGTGTCCGACAATGTGGATTTCGGCAACTGGCTCACCGCAGAACCGAGTGCACTGTGTACCGTCGACTGCAATTCCAATGTGCTGTTTCTGCCGGGGATCATGGGGTCAAGACTTTACGACAGCATGGGAAATGTACGCTGGCTTCCCGAGGACGACGCCGAGGCAGACAACATCCGCATGAATAGCAACGGCACCAGCGTGCACCCCGATATCACCACCATAGACGCAATTGATACCGCAGATGCACAGCAGGCATATACGAATATCTACAAATCTTTCCTTGCGGAAATGAGAATGTGGGAGGAAAACTATCACATCACCGCAACCACCACTCCATACGACTGGCGACTCGACTATGGCACGGTGGTGAATAATGGACGCAAACTTCCTGATGGCAGCATCTCGTATCTCCTTTCACCCGCGGCTGGGCACGACCCATATATCTTCGAGACGCTCAAACAGCTTGCTTCAACATCTAAAACAGGCAAAGTGACTATCATCGGCCATTCGCAGGGTGGACTCATTGCAAAAGCACTCATGCAAAAGATTGGCGCAATAGAGACGGCACGATTGATAGACAAAATAATCATGGTGGCCACACCGCAACTGGGGACACCAAAGGCGGTGGGGGTGCTGCTCAATGGATTTGATGCAGGTGTTCTGGGTGCTATTTCTAATAAAAAAATACGAGAACTTGCCCAATATACTCCAAGTGCATACAACCTTTTGCCTTCTGCAAATTACTTCACCTACGTTGATGACCCAGTGATAACCATTTCCTCATCGACACTTGCTTCGTGGAGCAGTATCTACGGTGAGCGAATTCGTTCTGAGCAAGGAATGCACGACTTTATGTCTGATGCATCAAATTTGCGTACAGCACCAAGTTATACTGACCTGAAAAATCCTGAGATTGTCGGTTCGACATTTCTTGAAAATGCACGAACTACACACAGTTCGCTCGATACATGGACGCCACCCGCTGGAGTACAATTGGTTACCATTGC
>JAYUQK010000118.1:0-6817 GCA_043756785.1 Candidatus Lloydbacteria bacterium
AAGAGTGGTGAGCTTGCCGCAAAGAAAGGTGACCGCGCCCTCGGGAGCGGTGTTGTAGCTGCGTATATCCACGGGGGAGGTAGCGTGGGGGCAATGGTCGAGCTTGGCTGCGAGACAGACTTCGTTTCAAAGAACGAGGAGTTTGTGAAGCTCGCTTATGACATTGCGATGCACGTTGCCGCCCTTCGCCCAAAATTCCTTTCCCAGAAAGACGTCACTGACGAGGACAAAGAGAGGGCAAAAGCTTTTTTTGCGGAAGAGGTCGAAAAGACGATGGAGGGAAAGCCAGAGGCCATCAAAGAGAAGGCACTCCAAGGTAAACTCGATGTGTATTTCAAGGAGATGGTGTTGCTCGACCAGCCTTACGTAAAGAATGGCGAAGTGACGATTGGCGACCTCGTGAAGGGCGCGGTGCAGAAGTTTGGAGAAAATACGGAAATTATTCGCTTCACGCGTTTTGCTGTCGGCAAGTAAGAGGACTTCACCTGCGACGAACTTCGCCGTCGGGGAAAATTCTGTATAATAAAAGACATGTCTACACTTTTAGTTATCTGGCTTTCTGCACTCGTCACTATGGTGGGTATTGCCCTGTATGCTCGCCACCGCCTTGATGGAAGGTATCCCAATAACAATTCCTACCGCCTCCACGATCTTGCGAGCAAGGAGGCCCACCTCCTGTTTTCTGACACCGCTTCTTTTGTGGGCGCATTGCGCCCTCACGGAGCACGTGCTCTACGTGGCGGGTTGTTCTTTGCCCGCCGTGGGCAGGATTTTTTCATCGCACGCGTATATGGTAAGATGAAAGTACATAAGGGTAGTGCATCATCATTCTTCTTGAAGCAGATCAAAGAGCATCAAGGGCAGGGCCGTGAGGGCAGTGGGCGTGAGATGTAGTAGTGTGGTGCGACCGCGAAGAAGTTCTCCGCCGGGTATTGCCTTATGTTTTGTGATGTGCGATTATATTGAAATCAAAAAATTGCCGGAATAGCTCAGTTGGTAGAGCAACGGTTTTGTAAACCGTAGGTCCTCGGTTCAAGCCCGAGTTCCGGCTCCAAATGAATTTGGAAACAAATAATGTAGCCTCTGTCGAAAGTAAAAAGCCCTGCACCTTCTGCCTTTTTGTGCGGTATTTTTCTATGGCGGTATTTCTGGTGACGGTGGCGTTTTATTTTTATGCAAGAGCATAAGTTGCAACACCAACCTTTTCCCATATAATGGGACAATGATTGAAGCAGGAAAAGAAATTGGGCATCTCCACCCCATTACGATAATGATAGACCACATATCCCGTATTATGACGGAGATTGGTTTTGACATTGCCGACGGTCCCGAGCTTGAGACGGGGTTTTATAACTTCGATGCGCTCAACGTCCCCAAAGACCACCCCTCTCGCGACATGCAGGATACCTTTTGGCTAAAACAAAATGAAGGGGATGGAGAGCGTCTGCTTCTTCGCACCCACACCTCTCCCGTACAGATTCGCACTATGGAGAAGTGGGCCACGGCGGGGTGTCCGAACGACACGCTCGCCATCATCGCTCCGGGAAAAACATTTCGGAATGAGGCGACCGATGCCACACACGAGGCACAGTTCCACCAGATAGAGGGACTCCTCATGGGCCGTGACATCTCACTCGCACATCTGCGTGGCGTGCTCGAGCATCTCTTTGCGGGAATATTTGGCAAGGCAACGCCAGTGCGCCTACGTGCATCGTTCTTCCCATTCACCGAGCCATCTGCCGAGATAGATATGCAGTGTTTCAAGTGTGAGGGTACGGGCTGTGGTGTGTGCAAGCAAACAGGCTGGATAGAGATAATGGGCTCGGGAATGGTACACCCCAATGTGCTCGAGAATTGCGGTGTCGATAGTCGTGTATATCAAGGTTTCGCCTTCGGTGGCGGCGTCGACCGCCTCGCCATGCTCAAGTGGGGGATTGATGACGTGCGACTACTTTATTCAGGAGACTTGCGCGTGGTAAACCAATTTTAATGTATGTGGAAACTCGCCCTACTTGGAATGGTGTGTGCTGAATTTGTAAGCCAGATACTTGCAAAAGAGTGGTCCTTACGTGGCGGAAGATTACTCGCACTGTCTGCGCTTCTCGGCTTTCTCGCCGTCAACGTTTTTTGGTTGCTCGCACTGCGAAGTGGGTCGGGAATGTCGCGGGGGGTGTTAATTTTTTCAGTGAGTGTGATGCTCTTTGCTGTAGTCGTCGGACACTTTTATTATGGTGAAGATTTGACTCGCGTGCATATTGCAGGAGTAATATTCGGAATTATTAGTGTCGCCCTTCTCTCAATGTAGCAATATGAAATACTCACTGAACTGGATACAACAACACATTGATGCACCACTACCCGAGACAGCGGTACTGGTGCAGGAGATTACCTTGCGCGCATTTGAGGTGGAAGAGGTCGAGCAACGAGAGGGGGATGCAATCCTCGACATAAAGGTGCTTCCCGATAGGGCACACGACGCACTTTGTCATCGTGGGATGGCTCGTGAAGTTTCTTCACTTTTTGGGTTGAAACGAAAGGATGTTGCGGTTGTTGCGCTCGCCCCAAATACTTCTGTAGCACCCGTGCGAGTCACCATTGAGGCGCCGACACTCTGCACACGCTATATTGGCGTGCGTGCCGAGGGTGTTTCGCCCACTGCATCGCCCAAATGGCTGGCAGATAGACTCACCTCCATCGGGCAACGCTCTATCAATACACTCGTCGACACCACCAACTTTGTCATGCTCGACGTCGGGCAGCCCATGCACGCATTCGACGCGGCAAAGGTCGTGGGTGGGATTACGGTACGCCTCGCACGTGCAGGGGAGACGATGACGACACTCGACAACAAAGCGCTCATACTTGATGGGACTGAGCTCGTTATTGCCGACGACGAAGGTGTGCTCGCACTTGCAGGGGTGAAGGGAGGAAAAAAAGCAGAGGTAGATAGCACGACGACGTCCATTATTCTCGAAAGTGCCAATTTCGACCCCATACTTACAAGGAAGACTTCGACCAAGCACAATATCAAAACCGATGCATCGAAGCGTTATGAAAATGGGATTTCCGATCACGTCGCAGAGGAGGGCGTCGCACATGCACTCCACCTCCTATCAAAAACATTCCCTGACATGAGCGTGGGTGAGTCTGCTGATATTTTTTCCGCGAAGAACGATTGGCAGTATTTTGTGGGAGCTTCACTCGCGGAAATAAATAGAAAGCTCGGCACTACACTTTCCGATGATGAGGTGAAAAATATTTTCACAAGCGCACATCTTCCACACGAGCTCGTGCGCCCAATTGATGCCATCAAGGAAGGGGTAGTGCAAACACTCGGCAAAGCATACAAAAACCCCTCCTCGATGCGGTTTGATGCACCAAATGCCTTCTCCTGCTCCTCATTTGTGAGCTATTTGTATACAAAAGCAGGTATTTTTATGCCAAGCATCAGCATCGACAAGCTCGCTTATGGGATGCCAATCACGAAGGACGAGCTGCATTACGGAGATCTTGTCTTCTCAAATAGCGGAGAGGGAAAGATATATACGGAAACTATTGAATACAAAAAAGGCACTGCATTTCACGAAGGTGTCGACCATGTCGGCATGTATGTGGGCGAGGGGAATGTGCTTCATGCAAGCAAGACCAATATGGCAGTAATGGAAGAGTCGCTCGAAAGTGTAAGATCATTTCAGCACATCGTGGGGTATCGCAGAATGTGTGAGGACCTCAACGAGCCTCGCTTTGTAGTACGCATCCCACACGAGCGTCTCGACCTTCGTCATACCCACGACCTCATTGAGGAAATAGGCAGGCTCTGTGGCTATAACAACATCACTCCCGCATTGCCCAAGCTAGGGCGCGTGGGTGTACCCCACAAGCGTCTTTATTATGCGAACAACGTACGCAAGTTTTTAGTCGAGCGTGGGTACTCTGAGGTGGTGACGTATTCATTTGCCGTGAAGGGTGAGGGGGAAATAGAGGTACAAAACCCAGTCGGGATGGACAGACCATTCATGCGCTCCTCGCTTGTTTCAGGAATTACTCGTGCACTAGAGGCAAACTTCTTTAATGCACCACTCATTGGTATCGCAGATGTAAGAATATTTGAATTCGGAAACATTTTTACCGCTCACGGAGAAACATTGTCGCTGGCTCTTGGCGTGTACTCTTCAAACAAAAAGCGATTGCGCGTACTCAATGAGGAATTGGAGGGAGTAATTTCAGAACTGCAAAAACTTCTTTGCGATTTTGCCTATGAAAAAAATGAAGTCATTGAAATTAATTTTGACGCACTCATTGTGGATTCACCCGAACCTACAGAATATGTGTCTCTTGTGGCACAGGAGAAGCCAGTGCGCTATCAAACGCTCTCCACCTACCCATTTATTGTGCGTGATATTGCGATGTTTGTACCCGTCGGCATTGCGGAGAATGAGATTGAAGCGACCATCAAGAAAGACGCGGGGGATTTGGTGGTGCGTTTTTCACAATTCGACAAGTTTCACAAAGAAGGGGAGGAGCGCATCTCGTATGGGTACCGTCTCGTCTTCCAATCTTTCGAGCGCACCCTCACCGACAACGAGGTGAATGCAGTGATGGAAAAAGTCACCAAGGCATGCAGCGAGGCAGGTTTTGAAGTACGCTAAACACGCTATGAATAATATCCCATTTTTTTCACAGTGGGGAGATACGGAGGATGAGTATTGGAAGTCTCGCACGTGTACGCTTGCATGCCTCGCGTCCATCATTTCCGCCCAACATCCCGAGCAAGAAGCGACACTTCGCCCGCTCGACGCACTCGTCGCTGAAGCCCTCGCCCTTAGCGCACGTGACCCCAATGTAGGGTGGATCCACGAGCGCATCACTCTGCTTGCAAAAAATTACGGAGTAGCGCTCGCTCGTCGTGAATATAAGGGTGAGGATGAAGCAGAAAATCTCATGCTCGGTTTTACTGACATTGATACTGCATTAAAAAATGAAGGATTCGTCATGCTTTCCGTGAAACGTGGATGGAAAGATGATGGCACACCCCACTCGGTGCTGGTGGTGGGGAAAGAGGGGGAGTACTACGTCCTCTACGAGCCCGACGCACCGTCAAAAGACGACGGCGGGATAGTCCGCATCGCAAAAGAAGACCTAGCTCGCTATTGGCGCCGATTGGCAATGTTTGCCGAATAAGAGGCTTCAGGTTTATCTCGAAAAAAAGCCACAAATAAGGGTTTTTTACACCATAGAATCAAAAGAAAATACTTGGTTTCTGCCGACTTTTTTGCTATACTTTTCTCATCAGATTGCCCTCTCGGTGGGGGCAATAATTCATTCTAAACAGGAAAATTATGGCAAAAAAAGACGACACAAAGAAGGAGAAAAATTACGGCTCTGAGTCCATTCAGATTCTCGAGGGACTCGAGCCAGTGCGCAAGCGCCCCGGAATGTACATCGGCTCCACTGGGGTCGAAGGGCTCCACCACCTTATCTGGGAGATTTTTGACAACTCACGCGACGAGGCGATGGGTGGCTACTGCAGCCGCATCGAGGTAGCGATGCTTCCGGGGAATCGCGTGCGCGTCGTCGACAATGGCCGTGGTATTCCCGTAGACATTCATGCAAAGACCAAAGTCTCTGCCCTTGAAACGGTAATGACCACACTGCATGCGGGAGGCAAATTTGGCGGGGAGGAGAGTGGATACAAAGTTTCTGGCGGGCTCCATGGAGTCGGAGCATCGGTGGTCAACGCTTTGTCGCAGTACGCACGGGTGAATGTGCATCGTGACGGTGGCGAGTATGTACAGGAATACGCACGCGGGAAGCAAAAGGCAAAAGTAAAGAAACTGGGGAGCTCGAAGCTTCGCGGTACTATCGTCGTCTTTGACCCAGACCCAGAGATTTTTAGTGAAATAAAATTTAGTTGGAGCACCATCGTCTCCCACTTGCGCCAACAGGCATATCTCGTGCGTGGGCTCGAGATAAACGTGCTCGACCTGCGTGAATATGAGGGCAAAATCGACGTGGACGGAGCATTTTATTTAAAGGACGAGTACTACAACGTCCCTTCGATGTCCTTCTTCTTTGAAGGAGGGCTCCATTCGCTCATTAAATACTACAACAAGTTCCAGACTCCAATACACAAAGAGATTTTTTATGTCGAGAAGACGGAGGGCAATGTGCAGGTGGAAGTGGCACTGCAGTATGTGGACGACATTACCTCGCGTGAAATCGCCTTTGCCAACAACATCTACAATCCCGAAGGGGGAATGCATGTGACCGGATTTCGCACTGCACTCACACGTGCAATAAACGACTACGCCAAGAAAAACAATATGGGCAAGGAGGCAGAGGAAGGCTTCACTGGCGACGACGTGCGCGAAGGGCTCACGGTGGTGGTGTCCATCAAGATGGCAGAGATCCAATTCGAGGGGCAGACGAAGGGAAAGCTCGGGAGCGTTGAAGCACGTGGTGCCACGGAGAAAGTTTTTGGCGAAGCGTTTGGAACGTATCTCGAGGAGCACCCAGAGGACGCAAAGTCTATTATCCAGAAAGTTGTCCTCGCACTGAAGGCGCGCAAAGCAGCAAAGGCCGCGAAAGACTCCGTGCTCCGCAAGGGTGCGCTCGAGGGTATGACGCTTCCTGGCAAGCTTGCCGACTGCCAGTCAAAGAGTGCTGCAGAGTCGGAGGTGTTTATCGTAGAGGGAGATTCCGCAGGTGGCACGGCCAAGACGGGGCGTGACAGGCGCACGCAGGCAGTGCTCCCACTCCGTGGAAAAATCCTCAACATCGAGCGCGCCCGCCTCGACAAAATTCTCGCATCCGAACA
>JAYUQK010000119.1:0-2541 GCA_043756785.1 Candidatus Lloydbacteria bacterium
CGAAAGGGATTTCTTTATTTTCTAGAAGCTCTTACTTCTAGAAAATCGAAATCCACCCGCGGCGGTAGCCGAGAATCCCTGATTCGAAGACCTTGAGCATATCAGAACGAGCTTGTCTTCAGGCGAAGTGAGATACGAAAGGTGTACCGTCCATGTAATGGAAGAAATTCCCGGCGCCCCGAAGCCCTTCTCCAGTATTTACGAAGGATTCTTACCCTGAGTAAATGGGAAAGGGGTACTGACTCTGTAAGGGTCGAAACTCTCGGCACGAAGGGGTCGGTGGGAAGAATCTCTTTGTTTTTATGCTAAAATAGATTCATGCAGGAAAATATTGTTCCCGAAAAAAGCGAACACGGAGAGTCAAAGCAATTTTTTCTTTTCGAGATTGACGGCGAGCTCTACGCAGCATTGGCAAGCCAAGTCGATCGCGTCATGAAGATCCCACCAATCACCCCCGTTCCCAATGCCCCGTCGGCAATTCTCGGCATCTTTCATTTACGTGGGAAAGTTGTCGTCGCACTTGACCTCATTGGTCGAATGCATATGCCTAAAAATAAGCCACTGACGGCAAATTATCTCTTCGTGATTCATCACCAGAGAAATCAGTTTGCCGTGCTTATTGACTCTCCGAAGTCCATAGTAGAAGTGCCAATGAGTGCAGTGCGCATACCAGAACCCATCATTGCAGCTCGTATGCCACCACAGTACATACGGGGTGTTTTTGCTTATGACGAGGTGTTTGCCGCCCACAAAAAAGAACGTGCGATTATTATTGGCCCAGCAGGCAGTGAGCCTGTGTCGAGAAGCCAGCCCACCACCGTACATCGTCCTGTGGTGTGGCTCGACCTCGAGCGCTTGCTTGACCATGATGATTTATCCCGAATGGTCGCTTCACAGGAAGGTGTTGTGTGATATACTGCCCCCTATATGATCACAGAGAAAAAGATCCTCATCGTTGATGATTCTGCATTTATGCGTAAAGTGTTGCGCGATATTTTTGAAAGTGCAGGTTATACAGATTTTATTGAGGCAGGCAACGGGAGGGAGGCCATCGAAAAATTTCGCAGCGACGCCCCTGACTTTATATTTTTGGATGTCATCATGCCAGATATCAACGGCATGGATGTCCTTCGCGAGATAGGACGTGAGGCGAAGATCATCGTCGTTTCAGCAGTTGGCCAAAAGGAAATGATCGAAGAGGCAAAAAGCCTTGGAGCACTTGACTACATCGTAAAGCCTTTTGACCGAGAGCAGGTCTTAGAGAAGGCAGAAAAATATTTGAAAAAATAGTTGCCCCAGCTTTGCAATAACCGCTTCACCAGACAGAAGCCACATCTTTTTAGCCCTCCGTAGGGTTCTTTTTTGCATGATATAATTATTACCTATGCCACTCGATAAAGAAAAGTTTAAAGATCTGTTCATATCGGAGGCCGAAGAGCAAATTGCTACTTTGTCGAGAATTCTTTTGGAGGTTGAAAAAAATCCAAGCCAACCAGAGGAGCATGAGATATTGATGCGCAGCGCACACACCATTAAGGGTTCTGCGGCAACCATGGGGTACGGCGAAATCACACGCCTTGCACATGCAATTGAAAACGTTTTCCATCAGGTTTTCCGAAGCGCGCTCGTGCTCGACACCACGCTCGTCACCACGCTCCTCTCCTCCGTCGATGCGCTCAGCGACTCCCTTATAGCAATAAAAAATAACGAGCTGGAACTTTCTACGGGCATGCACGTTGCCACGCTAGAACAGATTCTCTTGCCAGTAAAAGGAGACTCACTGGCGCCAGTGGGGGGAGCAACGCCACCCCAAAGAGAGCCCCACGTTCTTGCGACCCCGAACGTGGTGAAGGTCAACACCGACAAGCTCGACGCCTTGATGGGAATATTCGAGGAGTTGCTCATGCTGCAACTTAAATTCGACACACTCCTCGCGCCCGCACTCGACGTAGTGCGCGCAACAACTGATACCGCATGGAAGCAAAAACTTTTTTTTGTTCACGAGCTCCATTCTTTATTCGGAGAGATGTCAAAACTTCTTTCTGAAAATCAAGAAGCGTTGCTCGCCATCCGACTCGTCCCACTCGACCAAATTTTTGGACAGTATCCTCGAATGGTCCGCGATCTTGCGATTAGGGAGGAAAAAAAAATACTCTTTACGAGTACGGGGGGAGACATTGCACTAGACCGCGCGGTGATTGATGGTCTTGGTGGTGCACTCGCGCACTTGCTGCGCAACGCAGTAGACCATGGCATCGTAAAGACGGGTAACATTTTACTGTCCGCAAGTCGGGCGGGTGGGCGGGCAAAAATAGTAGTAGAGGACAACGGCAAAGGGATCGACTATGATCGCGTGCGCGAAGTTGCTCTTGCGAGAGGTGTCGAAACCAAAGAGCGCCTCGATGCGATGAGCAGGAGTGCGCTTGCAGAAGTTATTTTTCATCCAAATATGTCTACCAACAACGAGGTTACCGACATCTCAGGCCGCGGTGTCGGAGTTTCTGCGGTGTATGCATTTGCGCGCGACGTGGGGGGTCGCCT
>JAYUQK010000120.1:0-6587 GCA_043756785.1 Candidatus Lloydbacteria bacterium
GAATCGCACCAAAACCTTCGGTGCCCTTGAAGTTGCCTTCTTGGGTGGCCGTCAGAAGTGGGTGGAGCACCTTGATGGGCGCCTTGAACATCTCGACAAATTCGAGTAGTCCTTGGTTCGACAAGCACAGACCTCCAGAGAAGCTGTACGAATCGGGGTCGTCCTGTGCAAACTCTTGAAGCTTGCGAATATCGACTTTGCCGACAAGCGAACTGATGTCCTGATTATTTTCGTCGCCTGGTTCGGTCTTCGAAATGCCAATCTGACGCAGGATGCTCGGGTAGCGCTTCTCTACCTTAAACTTACGCACATCGCCACCATACTCTTCGAGGCGTTTGACCGCCCACGGAGAGAGGATGCGATTCAAGTAGCGGACAGGGATGCGATATTTGCCCTCGGGATTCGAAAGCATTGCCACATCTTCGAGATTGCTGAACAACCCCAATGGCGACTCATTTACTGGCGAACCCTGGATGGCGAAAAACGGGATTTGCTCCATGAGCTGTTTCAACCGCTCCGCGATGGACGATTTGCCGCCGCCGACGGGCCCCAAGAGATACAAGATTTGTTTCTTTTCTTCCAGTCCCTGTGCAGAGTGACGGAAGTATGACACCACTTGTTCAATGGCATCTTCCATTCCATAAAACTCAGCAAATGCAGGATAGATCTTGATAGTCTTGTTTGCAAAGAGTCGCGAGAGTCGCGGGTCCTTGCGGGTGTCGACCATCTCCGGCTTACCTATCGCTGCAAGCATCCGCTCAGAAGCAAATGCATACACGGACGGATCTTGACGACAAAGGTCGAGGTATTCCCCGACGGTCATTGTTTCAGGCTTTGCGCGCTGATGGCGCGCAGCCTGTGCAGAAAAAACATCTAATTCCATTTTCTTCTCCTTCGGTTCACTAGTGAATGACAAGCAAGGTGTGGTTGCGCAACCACATGATTCCTCACCAATAATAATGTCAATGAACGACATTGATACTTCCTTTTTTAGACTAGCACCCGCACATACATCGTACATATTGACATGCCGTCAAACCTACTGGTAAGTATAGATTTTGACACCTCTGGCTGTCGTTGTGTGGTGTATCTTTTTGTGGTGGAAAAGTGAGTATGAAGTTGCTAGACTGTCCCCATCGGGCACGTGGCGTAACTGGTAGCCGCGCACGTCAGAGATGCGTGAGACTTGGCAAGGGGACTCATTCTGATGGGAGCCGAGTCGCAAGACCTTTTGAGGTAATTTCCATTTGGCTTTGCAAATGAAAAAATATCCAAAAGGTGTGCAGCTCCTGTAGGGAGTGTCGAAAGACTCTTTGTTTGCTGTGTGGGCGTGTGGCGGAATTGGTATACGCGTACGTCTCAGAAGCGTATCCCGAAAGGGTTGGGAGTTCGAGTCTCCCCACGCCCACACAGTGCGCAAAATATAAAATTATGAAACTCCTTTTTCTCTTTGCTGGTGGAAAATACGATGCAGAAATCCTGCCTCTTGCGGAAAGTTTTGTCGTGCGCATTGCACGCTATGCAGATGCGGAAATTGTACTGCTTCCGGAGAAAAAGGATGCAGATGATGCGAGTGTGCTGAAGCGTATTCACGCGGATGATGTCGTATTGCTCTTTGACGAACGGGGGAAGATGCGCTCCTCAGAAGATTTTGCCGGGCTTTTTGATCGTGCGAAGCAGGATGGGGTGAAGCGCATCGTGCTCATCGTCGGAGGTGCCTACGGTGTGGGTGATGCAGTGCGAGCACGCGCCGACCACACCCTCGCCTTCTCCCCCATGATATTTCCCCACCAGCTCGCCCGCGTGATGGCACTCGAGCAAACATATCGTGCCCTCTCGATACTCGCGGGAAGCAAATATCATCATGGGTGAGCATTGCTTGCCCACATCACGCACGACGTAAAAGACAGGACTCGGTCACGAGTTGCTTAGCCTTTTTAGGAAAAAAGCCTAAGCACTCTCGACCCCGACTCGGCTACGTCGCATCAGAGCTTGCGCCGGCTTTGCGTCTCTGTCTTTCGAGTCGGGGTTAGGAATCTCGAAGCTTACAGCTTCAGTATACCTTTGCGGTTTATTTGGAATACGAATTCCTCATAAACATCGCAAAGCTCTTCGAGTCCTGTCGCGTAGGCGAAGCAGTTTGCCTACTCTGGGCACCATACAAAAAAAGAACCCCGAAAGGGTTCTTTTTTTGTATGGTGCCCAGGACAGGACTCGAACCTGCATGCCTTTCGGCGCTACCACCTCAAGGTAGTAAGTCTACCAATTTCTCCACCTGGGCATTGCGACTGTGGGGACACTGTACAGGATGCAGCATTTTTTTTCAAGTGAGAGACTTCACGGGAAGCAAAAACGGGAAATCCCGTTTTTTTGTTTTTATTCTTCAGTTTTTGTCTCCTCGGCTGATTCTTCCGTGACTGCAGTCTTTTCAAAATCCTTTGTGGAACCTCCGCCCATGCGCGTCTGCTTCATCTTGCGGCGGACATCACGCACGGCCTTCTCGCGCACATAGTAGAGCTTCGAGCGGCGTACCGTCGAGCGCTTTACCAGCTCGATCTTGTCGATCATCGGTGTATAGAGGGGAAAAACGCGCTCTACGCCGACACCACTTGCAACCTTGCGCACTGTAAACGTAGCTCCTGGCTCCTTGCCATGCTTGCGGGCAAGTACCAGCCCCTCAAATGCTTGAAGGCGGTACTTCTTCTTTTCCGCATCCTCGAGCACCTTTACCCACACGCGCACCGTGTCGCCCGTCCGAAACTCGAGACCACGACGAGACTCGGCGTCGACAGGAGAGAGTGTGAATTTACTAATTAATTCTGTATTCATAGTGGAAGCAATCTAACATGCCACCCTCTTTCGCGCAACTACTTCATATTTTCAGCCACGTTTTAACTGTTTACTGTCAAGGTCTCACCTTGACAGTAAACTTACTTTTTGAGAGAATTGTTTTTATGAACAGAAATAGTTCGTTTGCCCCAGGTGAGTACTACCACCTCTACAATCGAGGTGTGGACAAACGTGTCATCTTTATTGACGATGCCGACCACGAGCGATTTGTTTCACTTCTCTACGTTTGCAATAGTGGAATTCCTATTCACCGGAGCGACTACAGCTCCCACTCGCGGGGCGGCATATTTCTTATCCCCCGCGAGGCGACACTCGTCGACATTGGTGCATTCTGTCTTATGCCAAATCACTTTCACGTCCTTCTTCGAGAGCATTCGGAGGGTGGCGTGAGTATATTTATGCAAAAACTCTTAACTGCGTATGCGATGTACTTCAATAAAAAATATGAACGACGAGGGGCGCTTTTTGAGGGCGCATTCAAATCACAGCATGCTGCGAGGGATGCATATCTCAAATACCTTTTTGCGTACATTCACCTCAATCCTATTGGAATTATCGAAAAGGAGTGGAAGAAACATCACATTTCCAACAAAATAGCCGCGGAAGAGTTTTTGCAGTCATACAAACATTCAAGCTATATGGACTATGCGCAAAAAGATGAGGAACGACACGAGAGCGCAATACTCAATAAACTTGCTTTCCCTGAATATTTTGAAAAAGAAAACGACTTCAATGCGTATCTCAAAGACTGGGTGAGTGGTGATGAGGCCGAGTCCTTTCATGTCAAGACCAGACCTTGACATAAGCTATCTGAGGGATGGTTTACGTGCGTGCTTCAATTAAGCTGTGCGCGACGAGAAAGTCTGTAGGGAAATTCCATGCCAAGGACTCTCTTTGACAAAAAAGTTTGGGAATATGGCTTAAAATCCTAAGGGGACGGTTTATTGCGCTATTGCTTGTGTTGAGTATGCTATGTGGGGGTTTATGTTTTTTACAGGAGTTTGAAATGAAAAGTGAGTTGCCAAGGAACTACACGCTTGAGGATCTATTAGCAGCGGATCCAATTGGTGCGCTTTATCGGGCACAAATAAAGGTAACCTCTGATTACACAACGGCGAACAGTGCCCAACTGGCCGAATTTGAAAAATTAGAAGCGGGTCGTGATAAGTTGCTTGCTCAAAAACCAGAGAGGGGCAGTGAGTTAAATAAATACCCTATCGAGACAGCTGAAGGCAGGGTGGCAATCGCGACCTTGCTTGAATTATCATTAGAAACAGTAGCTGGGGCGTATGGGTTTCTCACTGGATTTAAGGAAGCATCTGCTTCTGGTGTTCCAGACAAAGCACTCATTCGCTCATGGCGAGCACTCAAGCGTCAGGCAAAAATTCCCGATGTGGGGCCGGAGAATTTCCCCACGGTGCTCACGAAACCGCTTCTCGTTCTCTATTCTGCGGACTGGTGTCCCCCATGCAGGGTGATGCGACCCACATTTGCTCGACTGCGCAAATTTTTTGACAAGGCGGATGTCGGCTACTGTCACAATGATGAGTGGCGCAAGTCTCGTGGGATTAACTTCATCCCGCAATTTGTCGTGTACTTTCCGAGTGGCACTGAGGTGTCGAGTGGGGTGCCGGGAACGACACAGGAAACCTGGGATGTGATGAATAACCTTGTAGCTCTTGGGCAATCATACCAAGGGAAAGGCGTGCTCGAGTGTTCGGACGAGAAATGTGCAATTGTTCCCTCAGAAAACAAAACAAACTGAACCCAAGGACTCCCCTTGGAAGTGATGACCGTCCACATGGGGCGGTTTATTGTTTTGCGAAAAATTTTTGGGCATTTAAGAAATCTTCGGGGAGGGGGTCGGTGAAAGTTTTTTGTTCACCACTTGGGAGTTTTATTTTTATGGAGAGGGCGTGAAGTGCGAGGCGAGTAAAGCCGAGGCCGGTCGGGGAGTCATAGCGCGAGTCGCACAATATTGGGAAGCCAAGTGTCCTCATGTGTACGCGAAGCTGATGGGTGCGGCCAGTCTTCGGTGCAAGCTCTATAAAAGAAAACTTTTCATCTGCACTCGTGGCCAGTACGCGATAGTCAGTATGAGCAGAACGCAATGTGCCTCGTGCGTCTTCCCCTGTCGCCCACCTACGAAAGTCGCTACGGCTACGGCCGATGGGCGCATCAATGACACCCTCGCTCTTTGTCGGCACTCCATGCACAAACGCGTTATATGTTTTCTCGATCGAGTGGTCGAGAAATTGTCGCTGCAGAAAATAAAATGTTTCATCATCTTTTGCAATAAGAATGACACCGGACGTCTCGCGGTCGAGGCGATGCAGTATGCCGTAGCGCTCGACATAGCGACCAGAGTCGAGCGTGTGCATGCCGCCCACATCTTTGAGCTCCGGATATTTTTCCCTTACCCAATCAACAAGCGTCCCCTCCTCCGTGCGCCCGTCAGCGTGCACCACAAGCCCTGCGGGCTTAGAGATAACGAACACCTGCGCATCTTCGTAAAGAATTGTTGGGTCTATTTGACTCATGATACTCAATAGGGTAACGTACTTTGGGATTGTTTGAAAGGGAGCAATATGAAAGAGAAAAAACCAATGGCCACTCGCGCTAATGTTCGAACGCACACAAAAGGACGAATGCGAGCAACGCTCGAGAGGGCATTTCCACTACACTTCAAAGCAGCCCGACTGCGCAACATCATCCGTCGCACATTCACAAAATCAAAGTCGACAGAATTTGCTCACGCACTGGATGCGCTGCTCGCTGCTGTCGACCGTGCACATGACCTCGACGAACAGCTGCGTGCAATGAATCCTTCGCTCTTACGAGGGCAGGAAAACGGGACCATTGCGCGCGCGAGGAACGACGCGATCGCACATCTTTTCGACACGAGGGTTGCACTTCTTCTCCTTGTCTAGACATATCACCACGCATGAATAATTGCGTGGTTTTTATTTACCCACATGGTACCCCACCCTTGGCTATGCCTATTCATAGCTGCGGAGTATTTCTTGCATAAAAAGGAAAACTTTTGGCACGCACGATGCGTTCTTTAAAAAAACACAAAAATTCTACTTTCCCATGCGGCGGTCGCGGGATGTGTAGGATTTGAGCATGTCCAGAAACTCTTCCTTTGAAAATTCAGGCCAGAGAGTTTTGGTGAAAATAAGCTCGCTGTAGACACTCTGCCATGGCAAGAAGTTGGAGAGGCGCCCCTCCCCTCCTGTGCGAATGATGAGGTCGGGGTCGTGCAGCGCACTCGTCCAAAGGAGTGCCGCAAATGCTTCTTCAGAGATGGTCTCCACAGCGCCTTTGGGGATGCGGTGAATTGCATCGATGATTTCCTTGCGCCCACCATAAGAGAGCGCGATGGCGAGCGTAAATTGGTCACCTGCACGGGTCATATCTTCCGCAGCGCATATTGCATCCTGAATGTCTCCTGCGAGGGAAGAGTGCTCACCAAGAAAAATGAGTCGCGTCGACTCTGCCTTTGCGTCCCGCGCGATGTGTCCGACGACCTCGCGAAACAAACTCATCAAGTATCCGACCTCCTCGGCTGAGCGCTGCCAATTTTCGGTCGAAAATGCATAGACGATTACTTCGCGTACCTTCGCCTCTTTTGCCCACAACAAGACCTCGCGCAGCTTCATATACCCCGCACGATGACCCGAAAGCGGAAGAAGCCCTTTTGATTTTGCGTAGCGACGATTACCATCCATGATAAT
>JAYUQK010000121.1:0-19014 GCA_043756785.1 Candidatus Lloydbacteria bacterium
TCAATAAAGACTGCTCGTCCCGTAAAAAACAGAACGGCTATTTGCACCAACACCACACCGAGGCTAATCGTGAGCCCCGTACGATAGCGGAAATATGCATCTTGCGCATTGGCATCATGTGACATGGTCACCCCTTCTTGCGTAGGAACAGTCTCTGTCTACGTTAGTCTTTTGGAGGATTTTCGTCAAATTCATACCGTGTCGTATAATGGGGGAATGTTATATACAGGAAAAGGAGACAACGGCACAACGGGGCTCTTCGGGTCTGCTGGACGTATAGAAAAAAGCTCTGCCGTGGCGGAGGCGCTCGGTTCAGTCGACGAAATCAACGCACTGTTGGGTGTACTGAAAATGGGGGGGGCAGGAGAGGTGGCGGTCATGGGACTCGACTACCATGCGCTCCTTTCGGATATTCAGCAAGATCTTTTTGTTATACAAGCAGAACTTGCTGGTGCGGACAAGAAAATGGAGAGCGAGCGTGTAACAAAACTTAGTAGTTGGGTAAATGCCATTGAGGCAGAGCTCCCACCCATCACCTCATTTTTTGTTTCGGGTGGCACGACGCTTGGGGCGATGTGTGACGTGGCACGCACCGTGTCTCGCCGGGCAGAGCGTCGCGTCGTTGCTGCACTTGAGGGTGGCGTTACTCGAGATATACATAAAGAGATGTTGGCATACATGAATCGTCTTTCGTCTGTACTTTATGCACTCGCGCGCCTCGCCAACTTTCGCGCTGGAGTGGCTGAAGAAAAGCCCCACTACTAGCATGCAGCAGGCGCGCAAAAGAGTGGTCGTTGTCAACGACACAATGCAGCAAAAGTATTCCTACCACTGTGCGGCAAAAGCGGGGAAAGAGTTTGCAGCTGACTTCAAGCCCGACCTCACGCCGAAACAAATGCTTGCACTCGGTGTGTTTGGAGGGAAGTATATGACTGACTGTAAAAAAGAATTTCCAGACTCGTGGTGGAGAGGAGCAAAGCTCGCTCTTGGTAAAAAAGATAAAAATTTAAATTATTTTAAAGTGGACGCATCCCAGCCGCTCTCTGTGTGGCGCACGAAGGGGTGGATTCACCCCGACGACCCACGGGGGTGGTTTCAGTGGTATTGCCGCTACTACGTGGGCCGGCGCATGGAGGGGGAGGATGCACGGCAGATAATGCGCTGGCGTATGATGACGCGCCACATTGCTCAGATCGCAAAAAATTGCCGTGTAGGTGACACGCATTGCCGCCCCCGGCAACGTCAGGCCCTCTTGCATTGGGCGTACGACAGTCGAAAATTCTAGCAATTGATTTTTCTGAATTGTCTGCTATGATTCCTCCATGCACCACTTCGGTGCATTTTCATCTCGTGGCGCCATTCTCGGGTTCGATTTCCGATAGGCACCCTAATCTGAAAAAGTTTTTATCACCGTGCATTATATTGCATGGTGCCTATGGTGTAGCGGTTAGCACAGAGGCTTGTGGAGCCTTTAGCTCGGGTTCGATTCCCGATAGGCACCCCAAAACGATTTCGACAGAACCCTGAAAGGGGTTTTGTCGTTTTGGGGTGTCTAAACGAGTGAACTGCTTCACTCGTGGCGGGAATCGAAGAGCTTTGCGCTATTTATGAAGCATTCAGATGCTGAATAAATTACAAAGGTGTACTGCGGCTGTAAGCCGAGATTTCCCGATAGGCACCCAGCGAGATTTATTGAGAAAGCCCCGAAAGGGGTTTTGTCATTTCTGTGTTCTTAAACGAGTGAACTGCTTTACTAGTAGCGGGAAGATAGAAATGAGTATGCATAATTCTGGCCGATGGAAGCTTGGGTTTGGTTATTTTGCTATACTCCGCTCATGAGGATAAATTTCGAAAAAGCGCTATTTATCTTCCGGCGCGACCTAAGACTAGAAGACAACCTTGGCCTTCTCGAGTTGCTCGCACAATCAAAGACGGTAATCCCTGCCTTTATTTTTGACCCGAGACAGATTGATCGAGGGCAAAATGAATACTTCAGCGAGCCAGCTTTCCAGTTTTTGCTTAACTCGCTTCTGGGGTTACATGAAAGTTTAGTCAGTCGCGGTTCGCGGCTATATATTTTCTATGGCGAACCCGAAAAAATTACCGAGTCGCTCATAAATGACGACGGGATACAAGCCGTCTTTGTAAATAAAGACTACACACCGTTTGCTCGAAAGCGAGATAAATCCATCGCGGAAACCTGTGAAAAATCTGGGGTTGTTTTTGCACGATATGATGACGCTACCCTCGCACCCATCGAAGACATTCGAACGGACGAAGGAAAATTATATACCGTCTTCACCCCATTTATGAAAAAAGCCCGCGCGCACGATGTGCTAAGCCCAAAGAAAAACACCTACAATAATTTTTTTAGCGGCGTAACGCACACACCAACGAAAAAGTTGAGTGATTTTGCAGCAGACACCACAGGAGTGGAATTGGCACTTCTTGGGGGTCGCAAGGAGGCGCTCCTCATTATGAGTAATCCATCATTTTTAAACGATTACAAAGAAAATCGGAACTGGCCATCACTGAAGAGCGGCACTTCACGATTATCTCCTCACCATAAATTTGGAACAATCTCAATTCGTGAAAGCTATCACATGGCACTGGCACATGCAGGCGAGGATTCACACTACATTGCAGAGCTTTACTGGCGAGATTTTTACTATTACACCGCTTACCATTTTCCACTTGTGTTCAAGGGCTCTTTTTTGTCATGGGCAAAGCACATACAGTGGATAAATAATGAGAGCCAATTTGAAGCATGGTGTAAGGGGAAGACGGGAGTACCGATGGTTGATGCCGGAATGCGTGAACTCAATTCTACTGGCTTCATGCACAACCGAACCCGAATGGTTGTAGCTTCGTACTTAACGAAAAATCTCCTTATTGACTGGCGATGGGGCGAGCGCTACTTTGCAAGCAAGCTCATAGATTATGATCCAGCCCAAAACAATGGCGGATGGCAATGGAGTGCCTCGGTAGGAACGGACCCTCACCCGTTGCGAATTTTTAACCCCTATGCACAAGCGACAAATTATGACCCTGAGGCTACATATATAAAATTGTGGGTCCCTGAATTGCGCAATGTCGAAACAAAAAAACTTTCAGATGGCAAAACCCAAGACTTTAGCAAACTCGCCGTAGACTACCGATCTCCTCTCGAAGACCAAAAAAGTGGCTACCATCGCACAATCGAAGTGTACAAGGCAGCCAAAGAAAAGTGGAAAAAACTGAAAGTTGATGAAGGCTCTTAGCGCGCATTTCTTCGCCATCCTTCACTGCAATATTCACTGTGTCACAAAAGGTGCCCTGAATTGGTTATAACGTGTAAGAGTATCGATAATCACTCATAACAGTATTTTTATGAAAGAAAACCTCTTTATTTTTGTCATCGTCGCCATCCTCGGGGGAGGAGCTTTTTATTTTTATCAATTTCGTGGGGAGACAAACCAGACAAACCAAGAGGCGGTGGTTCCTGTAGATAACTCAGATCGGCGCATGGGGGCACCTCTAAAACAAGGCGCACTCCAAGCACCCGAACGATTTACCGGAAAACTTCAGGAGGTGAACATAGGATGCTTTGCTGATGGGGAATGTTTTGTTGTGGTCGATGGTAAACATGTCACGACTACATGGGGTTGGACGCAGGAGGTGGTCGGAACGGTTAAGGGAGTCGAAGGTTTTGGTGACTTGGAACAACACATTGGGAAAGGGATTGAAGTCTATGCGAACAAGCTCCAGAATGGAGATTTTACGCTCTATGGTGACGCCGCATATTACATCGAACTAAAAAAATAAAACAGACAATACAGTACGACGGCACCCAATCTAGAACTAAAAAATCCCCACATAAAGGGATTTTTTAGTTCTAGCCTGATATACTTTTTCATTATGAAAGAAGCTACAGTAATTTATCCGCATCAATTATTCGGCGAGCACCCGGCGATAGCAAAGGGCAGGCTAGTCTGTGTGGTAGAAGAACCGCTGTTTTTGACTGAATTCCCGATTCATACACAAAAGTTATTGCTCCATCGACTTTCAATGCAGTACTACAAAAAGCAGCTTGAATCAGCTGGCTTTGAAGTTGTGTATTTAGAAATCCAAGCACTCACCAACACTGCAAGTGTATTTGAAATTCTCAACAGGCATGGCGTCACTCGTCTGCACATCGTCGACACAACAGACAATTGGCTTGAAAAACGAATAGCTGAGGCAGTAAAGAAATACAACTTCACCATCACGCGCTATGAGTCACCGTTATTTATCTTGCCGAAAGCTGAGGCAATTGACCGTTACCAAAAAAGCAAGAAACATATGGCGCGTTTCTACAAACAAATGCGCATCGACAAAAAAATACTTCTCGAAGATAGCGATAAGCCAGTAGGTGGGGAGTGGAGTTTTGATAAAGATAATCGCAAAAAGGTCCCCAAGGGTCTGTCTTCTCCAAAAGACATCAGTGCATTCAAAATTGATAACGAAAGTCAAAAAGCACTTCTGTGGCTTGAAACTGTTTCATGCGAACGATATGGTGACGTTTCGGTTTGGATACCATGGACACACGCAAGTGCAAAAAAATATCTACAAGAGTTTTTATCAGAGCGACTTCGCCACTTTGGTGACCATGAAGACGCTATTATAACCAAACATTCTCGACTTTTTCACTCGACACTTTCACCACTCATCAATATTGGATTATTAACACCACAAGAAGTCGTGGAAGCAGTGATTGCGTATGGTGCGGAGCATATTATTCCGCTCAATAACATCGAGGGATTTGTACGACAAGTAATAGGCTGGCGCGAATTCATCCGCGCAAGTTATGAGTGTGATGGGACTTTCATGTGCACAAAAAACTTTTGGAAGCATGTACGTCCGCTCCCAAAGTCATTTTGGGATGCGAGCACGGGTGTGCTACCTCTTGATACCACCATAAAAACAACACTAAAGTATGGATATAACCACCACATCGAGCGACTGATGGTACTCGGGAATTTCATGTTACTCACACAGACTAATCCAGACGATGTATATCGCTGGTTCATGGCAATGTATGTTGATGCGTATGACTGGGTGATGGTCCCCAATGTGTATGGCATGAGCCAATTTGCTGACGGTGGTATTTTTGCAACAAAGCCATACATATCAGGAAGTAGCTACCTGAAGAAAATGTCTGATTATCCTGTCGGCGACTGGGAAGAACTTTGGACAGCTTTATATTGGAACTTTATTGAAACTCATAGTAATTTCTTTATATCAAATCACCGCCTCTCAATGATGCCACGCCTGCTAGAAAAGATGGCCTCAGAAAAAAGAAGTCACTATAAAGAAATAGCGAGGGAGTACTTACGGGGTAGCATGAGTTAGCTAAATGTAGGAAGGTAATACACGCATCACCCAGTCGCTCAATCCCGTTCTCATGACCCACGCAAGGGTATCTAAAAAAGACTTCAATAGAATCTCGAAGGGGTTTTGGGGTGCTAAAGCAGAGTACCACATGCCTTGCGATAGGGAATTGAGTGCGCCAGCGAATTTTGGCGTATACTATAGCAATGTATTACTATATTTTTGTAGGATTTGCGGTGGCCCTACTCGCCTGGGTCGCAGGAAGCTATGCTGTGGTGTGGTCTATTGAGGAGCCTGCATATACTGTACTCGAGCAGAGAGAGGGGTATGAGATACGTAGCTACAACCCTTACATTTTGGCGGAGACTGTGGTCACTGGGAACTATGACGACGCTACAAATCAGGGCTTCAGAATCATTGCAGATTATATTTTCGGAAACAACATCAAGAAAGAAAGTATTTCGATGACCACCCCCGTGCTCGAAAGCGAGGCATTCGTTGCCTCAGAAAAGATAGCAATGACGGTGCCCGTGCTTGAAAGTTTCTCGGGTGATACGAATAGAAGGATTGCCTTTGTGCTGCCTTCGAAGTACACCATCGACACGCTGCCACTCCCCAATAACCCCGCAGTAAGGTTTACCCAAGTGCCCGCACACAAGGTGGCAGTTTTGCGCTTCACGTGGTACCCCACCGCATCGCGCGTTGAGAAGAAGAAGGAGTTACTCAAGACCTATCTCGTGCGTGACCAAATGGTTATCGTGGGAGAAGTAGAAACTGCTCGCTACAATCCGCCGCTCTCAATGCCGCTTACACTTCGAAATGAGATACTTATTTCTGTCGAATAACACGATTCCGGGCTAATCTGTTTCCAGTCAAGCTAAGGCAAAGGAGAACTCATCTTCGTGCTTAACGATAAAAAGGCGCAGTAACCTCTCGTTAGGGTACCAAAAGCGTAAGTCATCAAACAAAAAACACCCAGAGCGGGTGTTTTTTCTCCACGACGAAGTGAGTTAGGATTTCCTACACAATACGTCGACGGAGTATTTTCCCGCTCCGGTAATCATGAGGGAGATTGCAACAGCAGTGATGAGCATGACATATTCATAACCCCCAGCCCCGACCGCAAACCCGTTACTCCAATGTACGGCAAACATCGCGACGAGCCCCACGATGACACAGTACTTCGCCACCCAATGTGTGCAGAGGCCAATAATGAGGAGTACCCCCCCAATGAGTTCACCATAAGAGAGGATATAGGCGAAGAGTGTGGGTAGAGGAAAGCCCAGTCCCCCAAGGAAGCCCGTGATTGCGGGTATACCTTTCACAAAAACTTTGTCATAGCCGTGCCATGCAAACACCACACCGAGTGCAAGGCGTAGCACAAGTGGCGCGACATCCCCCCACTTTTCTGCGCACGCACAGTTCATAATTTTATTAAGCATAATATGCATAAAATAGATAATAATAGGATGCTCATAAATTGTACCACGCATAGTCTTTTGGGTAAGTATGAGCGCTGTGTCACTTCCCCCACCCGTTGACCAGCTATTTTCCCTGAGCTACTATCGAGACATGCAAGAGACGATTAAAAATTGTGTGTTCCACTACCGGAGGGAGGCGGGGCTCACACAGGAGGAGCTTGCTCTGCGTACGGGTGTCACGCGGCAGACTATTATTGCCATCGAAAAAGGGAGCTATGTCCCGTCCGTACTTCTTGCACTTAAAATTGCTAAACAATTTAACCAAAGTATCGAAAAACTATTTAGTGTCACTTATGAAAAATAATATTCTCAACGAAAGCATCGTATCTCTTGTGCTCATCGTGCTCGCAATTTTTTTGCTCAACCCGCTCAACCTGTGGATGCCCGGTATGACAGTGATGGCCATTATGGGCGGAGTACTCGTAGTATTTGCTGTATTTGCGAGTTTTGTACTTCGTGAAGATGTACGCGATGAGCGTGAGGGTGTGCATCGTATGTATGCTGGGCGCACCGCTTTTTTGTCTGGAGCACTCGTCATCATGCTTGGACTCTCAGTGCAGTCATACAAAGACAGCATAGATCCGTGGCTTGTGGTTGCCCTCGTTGCGATGGTGCTCACTAAAATCGGAGCTCGGATATACGGAGATCGCCACCTGTAAAACTCCCTCTGTCTATAAAATGTAAAGCCAGCTTTACATTTTTAATATCCACGATATACTTGGTGGATTAGTTAATTTGTAACCTATTTTTTATGAAAAATCAGTTCATCGTTATTGCCGTGCTCGCAGTCTTTGCTGTAGGAGGATTTGTATATTATAAAAACTCAGTAAATCCGAAACACGTTGAAATGATGGCGACTGATGTGGGTTATGTCATGGAAACAGAGGTTATGATGGAAAAGAAGGGGGAAGAGATGATGAAGCCCGAAGTGACAATGGAAGAGAAGGTCATGAATAAAAGTGCGGAAGTGGTAGTAGAAAAAACAATGACAGTGGAGAAAGAGATGATGAAGCCCGAAGTCAAGCCCGTTGCGCCAATTCCAAACCCGACAACCACAATCGCTCCAGCGATGATGATGAAAGAAAAGGGGAGCTATGTTCCATTCGATTCTGCTTTACTTGCAAAAGCTCAAAATGGAAAAGTAGTACTGTTTTTCCGCGCTTCATGGTGCCCCATGTGTAAGGGTCTTGATGCGAATATTCGTGCCAATGTAGGAGAAATTCCTGAGGGCGTCACTATTCTCGATGTTGACTATGACAATTCTGCGGAAATGAAAAAGAAGTATGGAGTGACCTATCAGCATACAATGGTGCAGGTTGACATGAGCGGTGCACTCATAAAAAAATGGTCCGGCTCCCCAACCTTGGCCGCGCTTGTCTCTGAGATCAAGTAACAACCATGACACTTCTCCTACTTGCGTTCATTGCGGGACTACTCACAGTGCTTGCACCGTGTATATTGCCGCTCATACCGGTTATTCTCGGTGGCTCCCTTCACGGCGCAGGGGTTGGTGGAGGAAATAAGCGCGCTTTCGTCATCGTTGCATCACTTGCATTTTCGCTTATCGTGTTTACATTTGCCTTGAAGGTGAGCACGGTATTCATTGCTGTACCTGAGCAATTTTGGAAATCACTCTCTGGCGGGATAATAGTATTTTTCGGCCTCGTGTATCTTTTTCCCTCACTTTGGGCACATATCCCATTCGTGGGGAAGGTGTATGAACGCTCAAACGCTAAGCTTGGCGAAGGAATGATGAAAAAGAGTGTGTGGGGGGATGTATTGGTTGGCGCCGCGCTTGGGCCAGTGTTTGCGACGTGCAGTCCAACATATTTTCTCGTTCTTGCGACGATTTTACCGGTAAATCTGTTCCTTGGAACAGTCTATATTGTTACGTACACTATTGGACTGTGTCTCTCCCTTCTTTTCATTGCGCTTGTCGGTGGGCGCATCGTGGCAAGGCTTGGCGTAGCAGCGAACCCGAGCGGGGTTTTCAAGCGCGCACTCGGACTCATCTTTGTTGTCGTCGGGCTCTCGGTACTTCTTGGTTATGACAAAAAACTTGAGCGTGCGATTGTCGATAAGGAGTGGTTTGACGTTACTTCTGTCGAGCTCAAACTACTTGAACGCCTTAACGAATCCGAAAAGAAAAAAATGGTTGAACCGACAGAAGTTTTTTCCAGCATTGAGGTACCGCGTGCAGCTGAAACAATACCCGAAACAGTTTCCACCCAAGAAGCAGAATCCCAGAGCGAGTTTGCTACTTCAGGTATGCCAAGGGAAATAGCACCCATAGAACCAACGGTAATAGTAAGTAAAATACTTGAAATAAAGCCAGCAAGTGTTGTCACACAAGAAGAAAAGGCAAAGCGCTTTGCGCGTGCTCCCGAGATAGTGGGGGCGAGTGGGTACGTCAACACTGGTGGTGCGCCCGTGCGTATCAGTGACTACATTGGGAAGTCAGTGGTGTTGGTAGAGTTTTGGACGTACAGCTGTATTAACTGCCAGCACGTACTTCCATATACAACAAAGTGGTACAGCACTTATAAAGATAAGGGCCTTGTGGTCATCGGCATCCATACTCCAGAGTTCGCGTTTGAACACTTGCAAAAAAATGTTGAAATCGCAGCCAAAAAGTTTGGCGTTGAGTACCCCGTAGTCCTCGATAATGATTACGCAACATGGGGGGCATTTCAAAATAGATACTGGCCACGTAAGTACCTCATCGATATAGACGGGTTTGTCGTTTACGACCACATTGGCGAAGGTGCATATGCACAGACTGAAACTAAGATACAGGAAGCGTTACTTGAGCGCGCGCTGCGCATTGGTGGTGGGGAAAATGTCGTTATCAGGTAAAATATACACATGAAGAAACAATACATCATCGGAGTATTTCTCGTAGCTACTTTTATTCTTGGGGGAGTGTATGCTTTTGATCGGAAAGAAAAGAGTGGCGCAAGCGCCGAGCGACTACTACGAGAGGCAACGCAACAAGAAGTAAAGGGGCTTTCTGCCGAGCATATCCCCACAGTGTCGCCTGCCCCTTTGCTTGAGTCAGAAAGTGCTTCGGATAAGGCGACTGCAACCATTGCTGCTTCGTCCGCCTTGCCTCCAGCGAAGACCGCGGTGCAGTCGACCGCAGTGTCTAAAAAAACAGCGTTACTCGCAAACGGGTGTTTCTGGTGCGCTGAGAGCGATCTTGCAAAGGTGCTTGGGGTAAGTGACGTGGTGTCGGGTTATGCTGGGGGTACGACTGCGAATCCCGCGTATGAGAATGCAACTGCGGGGGGGCACCGCGAAGTGGTGCTCGTGACCTACGACCCACAAGTGGTGAGTTTTGCAAACCTCGTCGAGCACATCGTGAAGCATGGTGACCCAACTGATGCTACGGGTTCGTTTAATGACCGAGGCGTGCAGTATGCTCCGGCAATATATTATGAAACTGAGGGCGAAAAAAGTGATGCACGAAAAGTGATCGATGCCATTGATGCAACAAAGGTATTCGACAAACCGCTCCCGCTCGTCATTATTCCCCGAGTAAAGTTTTGGCCGGCAGAAGAGTATCATCAGGATTATGCAAAGAAAAACCCAGTTCGCTATGGGTATTATCGTGGAGGTTCAGGTCGCAATGCGTTCATTGAAAAATATTGGAAAGGGAAAGAAAACGAATTTACTGTTTCACTTAATCATAAATCTACCAACACTATGGATGCCAACACCACGGCAGCATCAGGAAAATGGGAATCTTACATAAAGCCAGATGAGGCAGCACTGCGCACCATGCTTACTCCCATTCAGTACGACGTCACACAGGAAGATGGCACTGAGCGTGCTTTCGGCAATGCGTATGACACGAACAAAGAAGAGGGGATTTACGTGGACATACTCTCCGGAGAACCCCTCTACTTTTCGAAGGATAAATACGATTCAGGCACAGGATGGCCCTCATTTGTGAAGCCGATAAGCAATAATGCGGTTATACTGAAAGAAGATAAGCAACTTTTCTCCACCCGCGTCGAAGTACGCTCGCGTTTTGCTGATTCGCATCTTGGACACGTCTTCGAAGACGGCCCCGTAGACCGTGGCGGCAAGCGTTACTGCATGAACTCCGCCGCGCTGAGGTTTGTTCCATTGGTAGACATGGAACGTGAGGGGTATGGGGCCTACATTTCGCTTACTCAATAATAATTTACCTATGCATAAACTTAAAGAGGTTCTCAAAATATCTTCCATTCCCGTCCTCGTGGCGTCCCTGTGCTGCCTCTCGCCCGTCATCCTCGTACTTCTCGGACTCTCTACGGTGAGCTTCGCATCGTCACTCGCAGATACACTCTATGGGGACTACAAGTGGGTATTTCGTGCAGTGGGGGCAATCGCACTGCTCGGCTCTCTCGTCTTTTATTTACGACGCCAAATAGGAGTCTGCACTTTCGATGAAGCATTAAAGCGTCGAAACGAAATCATTAATTATGTGGCGCTGACCATTGTGGCTGGAGTGCTTGGATACGTATTCTTTCTGTATGTCGTCGTGCACTATCTTGGTGTCTGGCTCGCATTGTGGAAATAGAAAACTGAGTACGGGGGTGGGTCCCAAGATACCCACATATTCCCTGCGCGATTACCCCTGTTTCCGTAGTAGCGCGTCAGGAGAGAGTGTGGTGAAGCGTCGCGCAAAGACAAATGCGATGATGAGGGTCATGACGAGCACTGCAAAAAATATGTATCCATTTTCTGATGCAAAATAGAATTTTGTAAAATCAAACACGAATTGGTTGAGCGCATAAACGCCCACATGAGAGAGGATTCCCGCAAATATTCCCGAGATGAGTACAATGGCGACGGACTCGATCATAAATATCGAGAACAGGAGCCGTATGCGGGCACCAAATACCGTAAAGACGAGCATGTCGTTTGCGCGCTCCCTTGCTGCGATGGCAATCATTGCAATAATGAGCATGAATCCGAGGAGAAGTGCAGGGAGGGCCGTGGCCCGCACGGCCACCCCGAGCACCCCCACCACCCTCCCTACCGTTTCAAGGATTTGTGTCGTGGGAATGGAGGAGATGTTTGGGTAGGCGATCGCAATTTGGTTTTGCAAGAGGGGAATCCGCCCCTCTTCCACAAATGCGTATCCGAAGCTTGATTGTGGAATACCAAGAAGTACATCAGGGCTAAAGGTGAGGAAAAAGAAGGGAAGACCATTTGTGGTAGTAATTTTTCGAATGGACGTCACCGTGGCTTCAAGCGGCACACCGAGCGTAGTGAATTGTATGCGTGTGCCGAGTACGAGCTTTGCGCGTAGGGCAAATTCTTGCTCGACCGACACCTCCATTTTCCCTGTGCTACCGTGCCACACACCGTCGACGAGCTCCTCACCCGCGAGAAGCTCCGTACCAGAGGTCACATTGAATTCTCGGCGAAGCTCAGCATCTTCCGTGTCTAAGTTTGCCTGAATGTCATATCCATCACGCATGGTAAATCTCGCACGGATGGTCGAGAAGTCCCGCCACGTGGGCCCCATCATTGCCCGTACACCCCCTCGCTGGTCGTCCTGAACGTCGATGAGGTAAATGTTTGGAGCATCTTTTTTAAACTCGGCCCCCAAATTTCCGAGTATATTTTGTTCAATAAGCGCAATAGAAAAAATACTCGCAAGGGCAATAGTGAGGGAAGCAATAGTCGTCGTCCCGAGTACTCCTTTGTGCTTCAAGAAGTTCATAATACTGCGTACGGAAAAAGGAAATGCGAAGCGCGCCACATGTCCGAGTGTGATGCCCAAGCGGGCAAGCATGAAGAGCAATACGAAGGAAATAGTGATACTCCCAACCGCGATGAGCGCCACTGTGGGCCGCAAGGTGAGGTAGTAGACCCCACCATACAGGCCAAATAGCGTGAGGAGGAGTACGGGGAGCTCTTTGGCGAGGAGTGGGCTCCTTCCGTGCATAGACACGTAGCCAAGGAGTAGCATCTTTGGCTCAATGGCGAGGACGCGCACGAAGAACCCTAGTGCAGAGAAAAGACAAAGAATAACTGTAAAAAGGACGACGATAGCGATGTTATTCCAGAGCATAACTTCAGGGAGTGGGCTTTCGATAAATCTCTCTGCGAATGGGAGTGCTGTATTTGCAAGTAAGTTTCCCATAATTCCACCAACGACCCCTGCAAGCGCAGACAGCAGGAAGAGAAATACAAGAAAAAGCACAAGGAGATCTCGGCGCCACATCCCAAGCGAGCGCATAATGGCAATCGTCTTTTGGAATGATGTCAAAAAATAAATTAAGTTGAGTCGAATGTTTACGACCACGAGAAAAAGCGCTAGAACGATCATGGTAAAGAAAAATCGTTCGGCTGCGTCAAGTATGCGCAGTAGTGAGGAGGGCCCATCTGCTGCAAATGAGACACGATAGTCCTTGCGAGGGAATGCTTCGCGTATCGCCCCCACCGCCACTTGGGCGTGTGCTTCGGTGAATATGTCCGGAAAACGTACGGATAGCGTGTGGGTGACACGGGATTGCTTCCCGTCTATGCCTGTCTTGGCCCACCCTTCTTTTGAGATAATGGCGAGTGGGCCTAGTCGAAAGTTCCCACCGACACGGTCGGGCTCATTCGTGACAATGTTTGTTACGCGAAAGCGACCCTCTCCAAGCACAAGCGTGTCTCCTGTGGTGATGCCCATGCGGGTGAGAACATCTTCTGCAACAAATATTTCGTCATCCTCAATCTCCAGCACTCCCGCGAGTTTTGTCTTTAGGCTACCGTAGAGGGGATATGCGTCGTCAACGACTTTTAGCGAGACGAGTAAGCTCGAAAGGCGCCCCTCGTCTTTTGGTCCCTCGGACTGGAGGACGGCGAGCGTATCGATGCGCTCACTTTGCATTGCGCCATCGGACATGAGCTTACTGAGTGCGGGATTTGTCGTGTCGATTGGGGAATCCGCTCCAATAGTAATATCACCCCCCAAGAGCGTTCGCGACTCCGAGATAAAAAACCGCTGTACGCTTCCGATGAGTCCAAGTACAACGGCAAGCGTCGCGGCCCCAATCATAATGCTTCCAAATGCGAGGATGAGCCGAGCCCCACTGCGCCGGAGGAGTCGCGGGAGAAGAGTAAAAAGTATCATAATACAATGTCGAGGACACCCCCATCCTTTATTTCGAGCACACGGTCCATTCCTTTTGCTATTTTTTGGTCGTGCGTGATGACAATGAGCGTCCGCTTTCCGCCGTCTGCGGCAGCCTTGATGAGTGCGAGTACTTGGGCTCCGGTTTCTGGGTCGAGATTCCCCGTCGGCTCATCGGCAAAAAGAATTTTTGGATCTTGCACCAACGCGCGCGCGATAGCGACTCGCTGCTCTTCCCCCCCAGAGAGCGTCGACGGGAGGTGCATGGTGCGGTGTGCAAGCCCCACCGCTGCGAGTGCTTTTTCTGCCGCTGCTCTACTGGCGCTCTTTCTGATGTCGAGTGGAAGCATAACGTTTTCGAGGGCTGAGAATGAGGGCACGAGTTCAAATGATTGAAAAATAATAGCAATATGTTCATTCCGAAGCGCGGCAAGCTTAAGTGGTGAGAGTAGTGCAATATTCTCGCCGTCGATGAGCACCTGCCCTTCGTCTGGCGCGTCCATCCCCGAGAGGAGTGAGAGGAGGGTCGACTTTCCGGAGCCTGACGCGCCGATGATTGCGACATGCGCACCATCTTTTATGGTGAGGTTGATATCCCTAAGCACAGGAATCGCCACCCCTCCTTGGTGATATGTTTTCGAGACGTGTCGCAGTTCAATCATATGGTCATATGGTATCATTTTGAAATGCTTGTACCAAATAACATAAAACGCACGCTTTTTTTTGCACTCTGCTTTTCTATTCCCGTCGCGCTCGTGCTTTTTTTGTTTCTATTTTTCTTTATGAGAGGAGACGTGACCAGCGTCACTCTGCCTGTGGCGGGAGTCCCCACGACCCCATCCACAGAAGCGCCGACGAACCCACCCAACTCACCCAAGGTTGCCATTGTTGCATTTGGGGACAGTATCACTGCGGGGTACGGCATTACACTCGTCGACGCGTATCCAAACCAGCTTGAGCGCGCACTTCAAGACAAGGGGTTTTCTGTGAAAGTGGTGAACTCTGGAGTGACGGGCGAGACGACGGCAGGAGGTCTCCGCCGTGCAGAATTTGTTGCAGCACAAAAAAATGACATCGTGATTCTGGCGCTTGGTGGAAATGACGTATTGCGTGGTATCGACCCAGACTCGACCAAGAAAAATCTTGCAGAAATTATTGCAATATTTACACGTGCTGGTACGCGCGTCCTGCTTGTGGGAATGTATGCACCACGCAACTTGGGAGCGGCATACGTCAGCAAATTTAACGCACTCTATCCGTCGCTCGCAGAAGAGTTTCGCGTCCCACTCGCACCGTTTCTCCTCGAGGACGTTGTGTTTGTTCCCGCCCTCAACCAAGACGACGGGATTCATCCGAATAAAGCGGGAGCACGAATCGTTGCCGAGGAAAATATCCTCCCGTATTTGCTCCCACTCGTGAAAGAGGTGGACGGCAGTCGATAGTAATACGCAGACATCCTAGGTGGTATACTCAAACAATGTACAGAGCTAAAAAATTATTTCAAGCGATTTTCCCTGGTGGCGGGCTCAATAGAAGTCTGCGTATTCTCATTACGCTCAACATGATTTTCACCTTTACGGTGGGAGTATTTGCGCCGTTTTATGCGATATTTGTGCAAAAAATAGGAGGGGATATTGCATTTGCAGGGCTCTCGTGGGCGGTATTCACTATTATCTCCGGAGTACTCATGCTCTTTTTTGTAAAGTGGGAGTTGCGCGTGCGCGAGCAGGAGCTCCTGCTCGCGCTCGGCTACCTCATCCGCACCGCGGTGTTTGTGAGCTATGCGTTTATGTCGAGTATGTCACAGCTCATTTTGACCCAAGTACTCTGGGGGATCGCGGCGGCGATAGGCGTCCCCGCGTTTTCAGCAATCTACAGTGCGCACACATCGCGCGAGGGAGGAATAGGTGAGTGGGGCGGGCTTGAGGGGGTGTCGGCGATAGCAGCGGGCGTGGCCGCACTTGTGGGAGGTTTCGCAATAGAGGCATTTGGGTTTCAGCCGGTATTTTTCGGCATGGCGGGGATTTCTTTTTTGCTCGCACTCTATATATGGGCATTACCGCGCGACGTGCTCTAGCGACTCGGAAGAATGAGTCATCCCCTCGGCTTGATGGTTGCCCACTGCTCCAAGAGTGCCTTCTCGCATTCAGGTTGAAATCGTGACGGTATAGCAAAGCATAATGCCCGCGCCTTCTCGTCTCCGTGAAAGTACGAGACATAATCTTTGACCGCCCCTATGTAGCAGTCTGTTTGCTGTGTGTCATTTTGGGCCAGCGCACACCAGTGCATGGTTTGGGTTTGGTCGCTCACACTTTGCCCAGAAGCGTCCCTCCCTATCGATTGCGCACAAGTGCGTTCGTACCCCAGGTCAGACTCCGTGCAGAGCGTAAAGAGTTTTGCAAAGTCGTATCCATTTTTTGTGAGCGCATACGACGTCTGCATTTTATAGCACTCTTCTTTATACGGAGTGCCGACCGCAGTACAGGGGTAGAGCAGGTCGTCAGGCTTGAGGTGTGGAGCATAGTGGTTGCGGTTGTCCGTCATGACATTTTCCATAAAGACGCCACCATAGCACGAGCGGCGCTCCCAGTCTCCAGTGAGACTTTCGCAAAGCGGGAGTGCTTCAAAAAGTTGGTTTTTTGTGATTGCCATGACCCCATGCCCGATGCCGTGTACGCAGTTGTAGTAGTCAAATCCATAGTGCGCTTTGTCCTTTATTTTTGCACAGAGCGTGTTGGCATTTTTTTGAAAACCCTCTTTTCCACGCATGCGTGCATATTCCTCAACGACGCCGTGGTAGTATCCGGACCAGCAAAGACTGTCGCCCTCGACGAATGCGTCACTGATGTCCTCTGCCTTTTCTGCGGCAGTATTTCCAATCACGTGTGTGAGCTGATGGCACTGCGAACGCACATAGGAGTTTGTGTCATAGGCATGGTGCATGCTTTGAAAGGCGACGCGTACACCAAGTGTACTGGTGAAAGCATGGTACCGCTCCTTGTAGCAAGAGAAGTCCGAAGCGCGTTCCCCGACGCAGTGGATCTGGAGTGGCGGAGGAAATGCAATGTTTGCGCGTGCGAGAGAAAAAGCATACAAAGCGTATGTCGCAAATACTGCCACCCCTCCCCAGACAAAGATTCGTCGGCTCAACTGCCCTTTCATCATGAGTATATTCTACCGCCATGTTGAGCACTTTGCGAGCAATGTTGAACTTTATTCGCCATACTAGTTGACTATTTCCTATTTAAATGTTACAATAAAACTCTAATAAGATTTTATTATATTATTACTTTGTTACACTATTTTTTAATATAAAAATTTATGGGTAGAGAGTCGCATAATGATGAGCTGGTGTATTCAGGAACGTTTGAAAACAATGATGCCCCCTCATTCGTGCTTGTTCCCGAAGAAACCCCTGACCAGAAGTGGGCTGCAGCAAAAGCAAAAGTTGAAGGAGGAGGCCAAGGGGGATTTAGTGCACTTGGTGCCGAGCAGATAGCACGTGCAGAGGGTATTCTCTCTGAGGCACCAGCACTCAGACTGTCTACAGAGGCTGAGATCGCGGAAGCAGCTCGAATAACAGCGGAGATCCAAGCAAAATTGAAAGCGATTGGGAGCAGAAGGAAAGCCTAGTCTATTTTGTAGAAAAGAAAAAGCCGCATCACATTGATGCGGCTTGCTCGTTCTTTATGTGGTGTGCGTTCATGCTCTCCACGATGTGGTCAAAGTGGGTGTGTACTCTTCGAGATATGCACACGCCCTCCATGTAATACAAGAGCATTTCGCGGAGCTTGTTGACGCGCTGATACGTCGTTATCCACTTCCGTACCCCGTGCGCATTTCTCGTGCGCAGAAGGCGAGTAGTATTTGCCCCAGAGGGTTCTGAGTGGGGGAGAAAAAGGTCAATAGAGAGCTCTTCGCGCTCGGTGTTGTGTGCAACGCGAATTCGCGTCGTATCATTGCGTAGCTCAAGCCATGCATCCCCACCCGCTGTGCCCGTGGTGGTAGTGTATACATTCTCACGAAGCTCTCGGAGCGTACTTGAGAGTTGTGTCAAGACGTCACTTTGCCGCGCCCACCTTGTCCCCACAAAGTAAAATATGCACATAGCAAAAATCGTCAGTAAGCCAAGCCAAGGATTTTCCACGCTGCTCCTCTGTCTGTAAAAATATGTTTCTTTATAAACACTAGCACCAATTTCTTAGCATCGCTAGCTCGGACAATTTTGGTTGGTTTTTTGTTTTGTGCTAGGATGCAAAGATTAATTTGTAGATAACTTTTTTGTATGCTCCAAGAATTTAAAGCGTTTGCGATGAAGGGGAATGTCGTCGACTTAGCCATCGGTGTGGTCATTGGGGGTGCGTTTGGCGCTACCGTCTCCTCTTTGGTTGGCGACGTCATTATGCCCGTCATCGGAGTACTCACGGGCGGGCTCGACTTTACTGGCCTCGCGTACAAGGTGGGCGGTGCATCAATTGCATACGGAAAATTTATTCAAGCACTCTTTATTTTCACCGTTGTTGCATTTGTGTTGTTTGTGGTGGTGAAGGGGATGAATAAGATGAAGAAAGAAGAGGAGGAAAAACCCGCCGTACCAGCAGCAGTCCCTCCTGACGTGCTGTTGCTGACCGAGATTCGCGACCTGCTCAAAAAATAAAGTTTTTTTTGAAGCTTGCCTTCAAAAAACTTGCTTACTTTCAAGATTTGTGCTATACTATATGAGTAAGTTCATTGAGTAAAAAGTGTGCGCCAGAGCAGAAAGTGCCCCAATGTCCAAAGTCTGCCTTTGGAGTTGAGACTTTCTCTGCTCTGGCGCAACCAATTTCGGTAAGGCTAGGAGCATTTTGAAAGGAAGCTGACCATGGATCCCATGCTCAGAAATGCACTGCGGAGATATTCCGCACTGCGATCGCAATTGGACAATCTTCTCCTTGGGGACAACGGGGATGTTGTGGAAACGGAACTCCGCAAGTTTGTTGCCATGCGACCCTGCTGGCAGCCACAGTTCATCCGCCCCTTCGACTTCAATCCCGCCAGATTCATCGGCACGGGCTGGAAGTGGGC
>JAYUQK010000122.1:0-6511 GCA_043756785.1 Candidatus Lloydbacteria bacterium
TAGTAACCCCATACAAAAGGCAGGATATGACCTCACTAAACTCGCGATAGAGCGACATGTCACCCACGGCGAGGCGCGCACACCCGAGCACATACTCGAGCTTGGGCCCGGTGCTGGTACATGGACAAAGCTCCTCGTGGCGCGATTCCCGAAGGCAGAGGTTGACCTCGTAGACATTTCAAAGGAGATGCTCGCGCGTGCAGAAAAAGCACTAGGAGAGAACCCACACATTCGCTATGTCGAGTCCGATATTTTGGAATGGACGCCTGAGAGGGAATACGCGTACTTTTTTTCGTCGCGCGTCCTCGAATACATTCACGACAAGAAAGCATTTTGCGCAAAAATTTTCTCCGCACTCACTCCTGGTGGCAGCGGATTTCTCATTACAAAGATGCCGCATTATGCGCGTGAGCGACTCCTTGGAAGAAAGACGAGCGAGCTGCACCAAGGCCAGATTGCCCCAGCGGCACTTTGCGATGCACTCCGTAGCGCCGGCTTCATCGATGTCGACTGCTACCCCGTCACGATGAGCGTGCCACTTTTCCATTCGCCTCGCCTCAACTTCTTAGTGGGAAAATTTTTCGGTCGCTTCACGCTCGACCCCGTTTCAATATTTTTCGCAGAATCTTACTGCGTAGTATTTCGGAAGCCATGATCGTCGAGCTTGTCGGACTTCCGGGGAGTGGTAAGTCGACCTTTGCGCGCGCACTCCAAGAGGGTGGAGTGTGGACGAGGGTGCGCATAAAGGGTCGACTTGAGCTGCTCTCCTACAGCACGCTTTTTTGCTTGCGTCACCCTATCTCAACACTGCATCAGTTGTGTTGGCTCATCAGATATCGTGGGCATCGTGCACTCTGGTACACAAAGTTCGTGAATCTTTTCTTCGTGCATAATGCAAAGTTCATGAAAGCATCGAGGCTAGGGCGTGCCGTCATTGACCAAGGGCATCTGCAGAATATCATGTCGCTTTTTGACGCTGCGGTATCTCCCGAAGTACTCCTAGACTATGTGGCGATACTTCCAACCCCCGACGTGTCGATATTTTTTGACATCGACAGTGACGAGCGCGCGCGTCGCCAAAAAGCTCGTGGCTACGAAGCGCGTGAGTCCACCCCGCTTGATCTGCGTCAAAAGTGGCATGAGGCAAGCGAAAAGCATTTTGCAACTCTATTGCAGGAGCAATCTAAACTTCCGTGGACCGTACTCGGGCTCACACTGGGTGAGGAGGGTAAAGTCACTGAGCAGTTAAAGAACATTCGCCTATGGCGGTTTGTGATGCATCTACGTATGCCCACTGAGAAAGCGCATGGTCTGCAAATAGCAAAGACACTTGAGGCGCTCACAAAAATAGGGGAGCACGTGGAGCTATGGGTGCCTCGCCGCACCAACCCCATTCATGAAGAAGTATTTCAGTACTATGCACTTACTGAGCGATTTCCCATTCGCATACTCGCATCTCTTGAGGCCTTGCGCCTCGCCACTCTTTTGGGAAGCACAGCATACTGGCTCGACGCGCTCGCATTTCTGGCCGCACTTCTTTTTGCGCGCATCGACACCGAAGTGGTTTATTACACCCGCAGTGCTCCTGTCGCATGGCTTTTGAAACAAAAAGGTGCACGCATATTTTTTGAGGCGCATGCTTGGCCAAGCTCAAAGGAGAAGTATTTTTGCTACCTACTGCGAGGTGTTACGGGAGTGGTGGCAAACTCAGAGGGGACAGCACAAATGTTTCGGAAGAATGGTTTTGCGAACGTAGAAGTAATCCGCAACGGTGCAGACCTCGAAAAATTTGCGCTTACCACGACGCATCATGATGCGCGCAGGGAGGTAGGTTTGCCGACTAGGGGCAATATCGTTATGTATGTAGGATCTTTTGCGAGATGGAAAGGCGTCGCGACGCTTTATGCCGCATGGAAAAAAATACAAGAGCAATTTCCAGACACGAAGCTTGTGCTCGTGGGTGGGGGGGTGGGCATGCTCGCTCAATTTGCAGAATGTCACGATATATTAAATGACGGGAGTGTCATCGTACTCCCGCATCAAGCATCAGCACTCGTACCCGTCTACTTGCGTGCGGCAAACATCCTCGTGCTTCCCAATGAGCCCGCGAGTGAGGAGTCTATTCGCTATACTTCGCCAATCAAACTCTTTGAGTACATGGCATCAGGAAGACCGATTATCATTTCCGATCTACCGGCTATGCGCGAAGTCCTCGACGACACGACAGCGACATTTTTCAGAGCAGGGGATAGTACGGATTTGTCGGAAAAAATTGCTCAAGCACTACAAACTCCAGATGCGTTATTGGAGATGGCAAAAAAAGCTTCTACTTTAAGTATTGAATACAGCTGGGAAAAGCGCGCAGAGTCGATCATTTTTATACTCGACAGCGTGAATTGACGACAAGCAAATAAGGTATAGACTTCAGTTTAGCGTTTCGTTCTCATTGGGAGCTTTCATGAATACTGTTGGAATTGTTGCGGTGCGTGACTATGTTGCCACCTGCGCCACTGCCTTGGAGCTCGCGGAGCTCAAGAAAATGATTGCCGTACGGGAGGCTGCGCTTCTGAAAAAAACAGAACCCAAAGCATGGGAAGGTAGAAAAGATCCGTATTACAGAGGAGGTGCGGGAGTGTCAGGAAGTTCCTCTGGTGGTACCAGTAAAGAAAGCATGAGTTTCCGTGGTGGCTCTGGAATAAATAAGTTTTAAGCAACATCAAAAACACAGCCTCAGCTGCGTTTTTTTATTTCATCTGCGCGAGCAACTTCTCTAGTGCCGCAGGTTTGAGGCTGGAACCAAAGAGTGTCCCTCCAGACTGGAAGTCAAAGGTGGGGGTGATTTTCCCTTCGTATTTTTGAGGATCTCGTACGGCGATGGCGAAGCAGTAGACAGGAAAGAATGGTTGGTCGTTCGTGGCCACGACGAGCGGAGTAAAGCCATTTTTTTTGAAGAGTTTCATCATTGCGAGCGTTGTTGGTCGCCAGTAGTCGCCAAAGCTTCCTGCGATATGTATTTGTTGGAGGAGTGGTACGACGATTACTACGGCGTCCTTCGACATGTCGCAGAGATTTTTGAATGCTGTATCAAATTCAAAAATGTGCTCGAGCGTCGTGTGGTTGAAGACGACGTCGAATGCGCCCACACAATTTACGGGGAGTGGCTGCTCGAGATCAATCTCGATCTCCGCAACGTTTTTTCCTAAAAGTGAGCCGAATCCTTTATCAGAAATGCCAACATTGGAAACGACATACCGCTTGTGCCCTCTGAAATAGTTTTGATAGTAGTCCCCCTCGCTGTCACGGTCGTCCCAGCCGGACACATTGATGATGTCACCACCGAAATGTATTGCATATTTGCGTAACAGCATGTTAGAAAACGCGCGTGGCTCGATTTCTTTTGGTAGCACGCGAATAGCAAGCGAGCGCAACATTTTTTGGAGTATGAGGAAAACACTGATTCGGAGTCCTTTCTTTTCGGCCTGTTTTTGCTCAATAATCATAGTCACTATTGTAGTCTGTTCACCGAGAAACACAATTGCATACGCTCTCTGTATAATAAATCTACGACTTTTGTTTTTACGTATGAGGTGTACTATGAGCACGTGTTCAAAAAAATAACGCGTAAACATCTCGAACATTTTCTGGAAAAACACAGCACCGAAAAAACGAGTCCTTGACATCGGATCGGGGGGCTCGAGATATGATAAATATTTCCCAAACCGTCTCACGGTAGATATCGACCCGAGGCGAAGCCCAGCAGTCGTAGGTGACATAGAAGCACTACCATTTACAGACGGTGCTTTTGAGTTTGCGCTGTGCACGGAAGTACTCGAGCATGTAAACAATCCATCCGTGGCAGTAAGTGAGCTCCATCGTGTACTCGCGAAGGGTGGGACACTCGTGCTCACCACGCGATTCATCTACCCCATTCACGATGCTCCGCAAGATAATTTTCGCTTTACAAAATATGGATTGCGCCGGCTATTCCAAGATTGGGATATTGTGGAGCTCTCGGAGGAGACGACGGGGTTTGCAGCCATCGCGGTCTTGCTGCAACGATTCGCTCTGCAGATGCGCTTTCGTTTCGATAAACCCGTGAAACTTTTGCTGTTTCTGCTGGCGTGGCTCTTGACGAAGCTCAACTGGCTCATTGTGAAGGAGTATGGGGATATTAAAAAGTCTACCGAAGAGTCTCACCTCTTTGCGAGCGGGTACTATCTCGTCGCGCGAAAGAAAACATAATGCCCATGCATTTTTGCTGCCATTATTAGTGCAACCCCGCGCATTCTCTCCGTGTTACCATTACGCAATGAAGATTTTGGTCATAGGCGCTCGAATGAGGGAGTATCCACGCAATGTAGTGCTTTTGGATGCCCTAAAAGAGGTGCACGAGAGCACGGAGCGGGAAACTCCAAAGGCTGCATTTGGAGTTGTTTTGCAACTACTCTGGAGAGAGCGATTCCAATACGATGCGGTGCTCTTGCTCCAGCCGACAAGGAAATTTGTTCTGCCTATGCTTTGTGCAAAGTTATTTTGGAGCGGGCGCATCATCGGTGATGCCTTTACCTCGCTTTATGATACTTTTGTGTTTGATCGCAGACTAGCGAGGAGATGGGGCGTCAAAGCACTCTATCATTTTTTGACTGACTGGGTGTTTGTCCACATGTGCGACACCCTGCTTTTCGACACCGAGGAGCATCGTGCATATTTTGCAGCTACGTACGGGCTGGGGCGTCGTCGCGCGCTCACCGCTCCCGTCACCGTGGATATGGAAACCATGGAACACGTACAAAAGAAAAAACTTCCGCATGCAAAGCCAGATGAGTTTCAAGTACTTTTTTGCGGGTACTTCATACCGCTGCAGGGCGTGGAGCACATTATCGCAGCAGCACATATTTTGCGCGAGCACCCGCACATTCGCTTTACACTTCTCGGTGGTGGGCAGACAAGACAGGAGATGGAAGAGCTTGCACAAAGCCTCGCCCTCCCTAATCACACTTTTCTCCACCCAGTCCCGTATGCCGAGTATCTCGCATACATAAAAGGCGCAGATCTTTCGCTGGGCGTATTTGGGAATAGCGGAAAGGCGAGTAGGGTCATTCCCAACAAGGTCGTCGAGGCTGCAGCGCTCGGGGTACCACTCGTGACGGGGCAGAGTGCACCCGTGGAAAGATATTTTACAGATGGCGTGAATGTATTCTTCGCCAACATGGCAGATGGGGAAGATTTGGCAAAAACGATATTGAAAGCATATACTGCGAAAGATTTGCACCAAGTCGGACTTCGCGGGCAGATGGTCGTGCGTGAGCATTTTAGTAAAGAAAACCTTTGTAATATACTGAAGGCACTATGAACATTATCGTATACGGTGGCGGATTTCTGGGAAAAGATATTGCTGACTATTTGGGCGCAACACTCGACACGAGACATATAACTTCGCCATCCCAGCTTGAGGAGGGTGGCACCGCGCCTGACGTCATTATTAATGCGGCGGGGAAGACGGGGAGGCCGAATGTCGACTGGTGTGAAGACCATAAAGATGAGACGTATTTTGCAAACGTCACACTCGCAAAAATGTTTGCCGACCACGCACGGAGGCACAATATCAGGCTCGTGCATCTCTCGAGCGGGTGTATCTATGAGGGGGAAAATGGTGGGCGCGGGTTCACCGAAGATGATGCGCCAAACTTCGAGGGCTCTTTCTATTCACGCACTAAGGCCGAGGCAGAGCGGCAGCTCGCGGAGTACGACAACGTACTCACCATTCGCCCACGTATGCCGATATCCGCCGTGCCCTCTCCTCGTAACCTTTTGCACAAGTTGTTGGGATACGAAAAGATCATTAATGTCAAAAACTCAGTCACGATCACCCCAGACCTCCTCCACTCGCTCGGAGTGCTCGTGGCCACGGGGCGCACGGGTACCTTTAATATGGTCAACCCCGATCCTGTGACGCACAAAGATATTCTTGAGTTATATGAGAAGCACAGCGGTCGCACATTGCACAAAGAATATATTACTATGGCAGAGCTTGTGGTGAAGGCCCCACGCTCGAACACAATCCTCTCTGCTGAGAAACTCGCCCATGCAGGTGCACCTATGCCAAGCACAAAGGAGAGTCTGGAGAAAATTATAGAGGAGTATATACGACAAGAAGCTCAACCGCAAAATATATGAATACACACAACGAAAAACTTTTCTTTTTTGATAAAGCAAAACTCCTCGCGTGCGCGACGGAGTACGCAAGCGCATACCAAGCAAATGAGCCATTTCCGCATGTGGTCATCGACAACTTCCTCCCCGACGACGTCGCTGAAAAAATTCTCGGAGAATTCCCCACACCAGAGTCCGATACGTGGCAGCAGAAATTTGAAGAACCCAATACGCAGCATTTAAAGCTTGCATGTGAGGACGACACCCGCATGCCGGACTTCACGCGCCAAGTGCTCTCGCAGTTCAACTCCTCCACGATGACGGAGTTTGTGGAGATACTCTCAGGAATTAAAGGCAT
>JAYUQK010000123.1:0-2470 GCA_043756785.1 Candidatus Lloydbacteria bacterium
GAAAAGGGGGGTATGCGAGCTTCCCCGCACTCTTTGCGGCACGCCTTCTGCGCATCCCCGTCATTATTCACGAGTCGGACATTGTCCCAGGAAGAGTAAACCGCTGGGTGGGCAACTACGCGACAAAAATTGCCCTCTCATATCCTGAGGCGGCAAGCTACTTCACTCATACTGAGCGCATCGCCCTCACCGGGCAACCCATACGTCAAGAACTTTTTTCGGACATTACGGGCGACCCAGCCGTAGCGCTGCACCTTGAGCCAGACCTCCCGGTCATTTTGGTGCTCGGAGGATCACTGGGTGCTGAGCGTATCAATGAGGCTATCATCGATATACTACCTAGGCTGCTGGAGAAGTGCCAAGTAATACACCAGACGGGTGCGGAGAACATTGAGTGGATGAAAAAGCGCGCAGAGGGTGCGCTACCAAACAATCCTTATGCATCACGCTACCACCCTTATGCATTCATCGAATCGCCACTACTGCGCTTGGCAGCAAAAGCGTCCTCACTAATAATTTCCCGCGCGGGATCTGCTATTTTTGAAATCGCACTGTGGGAAAAACCATCGATACTCATTCCGCTCCCCATTGCCCGTGACGACCACCAACGAAAGAATGCCTACGGCTACGCGCGTACCGAGGCCGCCACTGTTGTCGAAGAGACAAACCTTAGGCCGGAAATTTTTTATTCAGTTATCGAGTCCATCATGTCCAATAAGGCCGTACAGGAACGCATGATTGCTGGCACTAAGTCCTTCGTTAAGCCTGATGCTGCTCAAAAAATCGCCCAAGCATTGCTCGCCATTGCAACCGCACACACCTAGTATCACCATGACCGAAGCACTACCCACATCAAAAGTCGTTACGCGCTTTGCGCCAAGCCCAACGGGCTTACTTCATGCGGGCGTATACCGCACGGCAATATTTGCCTATCTTTATGCCCGAAAGCATAAGGGAACTTTCGTTCTCCGCATAGAAGACACCGACAAGGGGCGTTCAAAAAAAGAGTTTGAAGATAACGCCCTCGATAGTCTCCAGTGGCTCGGGCTTGAATATGACATTTTCGTTCGCCAGTCGGAAAATGTTACCCGTCACAAAGCGGTGCTGGAGAAACTTATTCTAGACGGACATGCATATATCTCCAAAGAGGAAGCAAAGGACGGTTCTGGGGTAATCAAAGAGCTTGTGCGTTTTAAAAACCCCAACACAGAAGTGACTTTTGTTGACGAAATAAAGGGCACTGTCACAATGAACACGACCGACCTCGGCGATTTTGTGATTGCAAAAAATATCAACGAACCACTATTTCACCTTGCAGTGGTTGTTGATGACTTTGATGAAGGAGTAACTCACGTCATTCGCGGAGAAGATCATGTCTCAAACACTCCAAGGCAAATACTCATCCAGCGTGCCATCGGTGCCCCAACCCCCGTGTATGCACATCTGCCACTCGTGCTCGGTGTCGATAAGCAGAAGCTTTCAAAACGACGAGGTGCAATCGCGCTTACTGCATATCGTGAAGCGGGGTACCTTCCCGAGGCGATACTCAACATGGTGGCAATGGTTGGATGGAACCCCGGGACAGAGAAGGAGCTCTTTACAAAAGAAGAGCTTGTCGACACTTTTCTGCTTTCCCGTGTGCAAAAATCTGCTGCAGTATTTAACCCCGAGAAACTCGACTGGATGAATAAAGAATACATAAAGCAGATGGGGGAGGAAAAGCGTCTACAAATGCTCGACTCCTTTATGCCAAAAGACATCACCACAATTCCAGGATACAAAGAAAAGCGTGCCCTACTTGCCCCCATACTCCTTGAGCGCATCTCGCATTTTGGGGAGCTCACCGCACTTGCTCTGGAGGGCGAGCTCAGATATTATTTTTCACCACCAACATACCCCAAGGAGAAACTTTTTTGGAAAGATGAGCGGGACGAAGCAATGCTTGTTGGACGGCTCTCTACCACAAGGGAGTTGCTTGGTGCGCTTCCAGATGCCTCCTTCACCACCGAAGGAGTGAAGGAGGCACTTTGGGGCTACGCGGAAAAAGAGGGGAGGGGACAAGTCCTTTGGCCCTTACGCTATGCACTATCAGGGCGCGACAAGTCCCCCGACCCATTCACACTTCTGGGAATACTGGGGAAGGGGGAGACACTTTCACGCCTTGATGCAGCAATCGCAATGCATCATGCATAACAAAAACGGACATTCTTTTTTATGCGCAGTATTACTTGGCATATTCCTCGGGACTTCCTCGCACTTGGTGTTTTTAGACGTTGCAGAGGCACAAACATCTCGCATTGAAGAGTTGCAGCAAAGTATTTCTGCTCGTGAAAACGACATCAAGCAGCTTGAGGAAGAAATTGCCGACTACAAAAATCGCATCAACAACGTTGCTGGACAAAAAAAGACACTTCAAGGAGCCATCTCTGCGATCGACCTTTCTCGTACAAAACTAGGAAAAGACATTCTC
>JAYUQK010000124.1:0-6437 GCA_043756785.1 Candidatus Lloydbacteria bacterium
CCCATCACTGCCATGCGCTCGTACACTTCCTCCAAGAAGTCGAGGTTGTTTTCAATCTCAGGAAATACTTTTAAAATCTCATCGAAGGTGACGAAGCCACGGTCGCGCGCACGTGTGAGGAGTAGGGTCAGCTTATGCTCGAGTGCCTTCCTCTCTTTGGTCATCGTCTTTTTAGGAGGAGGGGCGAGCTTCTCTTTTTTGGCGAGTACTTTTTTCTCGGCGGCAGTGAGCTTCTTTGAGTTCCCCTCTTTTTCAGCGACGGGAGCCTTCTTGAGGTCTTGTTTTGCCTTGGCAACCTTGGCGTTACGCGTCAGCGCTTTTTGAGGCTTCTTTGCTTTTGTAGTCTTTCCGGACTTTGTAGACTTAACGGGGCCCGTCGACTTTCCCGTTTTCTTTGCAGTTTTTTTTGCTGGAGTCGCCTTTTTGGCCACAGGTTTTGGGGTTTTCTTTGCGGGCTTTGCCTTCTCGGTTTTCTTGGTTGCCATAGGAATAGTATTGTGAATAATAGTTTAAATTGCGGCGCGTTTCAACTTGCTATCTTCGATTGCACGTAACCGTGGTGTCACCTCTTGATATTGTTGTAAAAAAATCTTTGTTTCTTCGATTCTTCCTGCTGCTTCGGCTTCGGATATTTGGCGGAGTAGTTCGGATTGCTTTTCTTTCAGTACCTCAGCTTCGAGTGTGTCGAGCATCTCCTCTATTGTGTGTGCAAGCGCGGGTCCATGTTCATATGTGTGCTCTGCTTTGATGATAAGGCTACGCACATGATCGTCGTCGGGCTGTATCGGGATGATCGCATATCGCGCGATACGCTCATGATAGCTCCCGCGCACCGCGCCCACGTCTATGGCCGGCTCTTTATGCCCCTCCTGCCAAAGGATGATACTCACAATTTCTTCTTCGGCAAGTTGACGGCGAGTCTTTATGTTTTGCGCACGAATAGGCACATTCTCCTCGCCACCAAGTGCGGTAACGGTGCGGAGGATACTGCCATGCTGCGCTTTCAGGCGCTTCACTTCTTCCCATACGGCGTTCTCCGCCACGCCGAGCTTTCTGGCGACTTCAACAATAAAATGTGCCTGTTCGATCTTCGACTGCATGGCGAGGATGAGCGGGAGTACCTTCTTTTCTACCTCATCACGGTAGCCACGTGCGTCGTATCCCTTTGTCGCGAGCGTGGAGAGGTAGAAATCCATAATGTGCTTTGAGTCTGCGATGACGCTTCCCCAGCCGGTTGGGTTGTCTTTTGCATTTTTGAGAATATAGTCGGCGGGATCTTTGCCGTCTGGAATACTCGCCACGCGCACATTCATACCCAATGCAAGTGCAATCTGGAATGCACGCCCCGTGGCAGCGAGCCCCGCATCATCCGCGTCAAATGCAAACACGAGATTATCCGAGAGGCGCTTCAGCAGCGAGAGATGCTTCTCGGTGAGCGCGGTGCCCGACACCGCAACGGTGTTCGTCACCCCCGCTTGATGGCTCATAATGAGATCCATTTGTCCTTCGACGAGTACGCAGAAGTTTTGTGTGCGCATTGTCTTTTTTGCGCGATCGTACCCAAAGAGTACGCTCGATTTGTCGTAGAGTGGGGTCTCAGGGGAGTTAATGTACTTTGCCACATCGGTACCATCTTGATTCTTTTGTACACCAAATACACGTCCTGAGAATGCAACGACGCGGCCCGAAGCGTCAAAGATGGGGAACATCACGCGGCCACGAAGGCGGTCGTAATACCCCTTTCCCTCGACCTTCTTTGTGAGGCCCACTTTTTCTATTTCCTCGTCTGTGTATCCCTTCGCACGAAGGTGATCGTATGCGGTGCGCCACTCATTTGGAACGTACCCCACACGGAAGCTCGCCATGGTCTCCCCCGTGAGCCCGCGGCTTGCAAGATATTCTTTCACCGGCTCAATTTTCAGAAGAAGTGACTCGTACAACACCGTAGCTTCTTCCATCACCATATAGAGGCGCTCGCGCGCACTCTTCTCCACCATGTTCTCGCGCTTGAGTTCCACCCCTGCGCGTGCGGCCAAAATCTTGAGTGCGTCGACAAACTCGATGCCCTCTATCTCTTCGACAAACGAGAATATGTCTCCCCCGCGGTTGCATCCAAAGCAATAGTACGCGTCACGCGACGGCGACACATTGAATGACGGCGATTTCTCGTTGTGAAACGGGCAGAGTGCCTTAAAGCTGTTCCCCGCTTTATCGATTTTGATATACGACCCCACCACATCCACAATGGACAGTCGCGATTTGATTTGTTCTACGGGTGTGGGCATGGAGTTTTATGCTGGTACAAGAAAACACACAGGAGAGACGTTACTGAGTGTTTTCTTTAAGGTTTTCATTTTGTTTTTACAAACAAAGGAACAAATTGGCACGATAAACGCTTTCTACAAAAGTTCACTTTTGAGATGCAATTCGCAGGTGACGACAGGGTGGTGTCTCGCAGGATGTACACTGAGTACATTCTCGAGACCCACTCTGGAAGTCACATGCGAAGGGCGCTCAAAATGGACTTTTGTTACGCTTGGATTATTTCGCGAGTGGGTTCGTCGTCGATAGGATCGTACTCCTTCTCCACGCGATTGAGATGAAACCCTGTACCTGCGGGAATCAAACGCCCCAAGATGACATTCTCCTTGAGTCCGTAGAGGTGGTCTGTCGCGCCCTGTACTGCAGCCTCGATGAGCACGCGAGAAGTATTCTGGAATGATGCAGCCGAAAGGAATGATTGCTTGGTGAGCGCCACATCGGTAATACCCAAGACCAACTGCTCGCCAGTCGCTACCTCGCCACCTTCTGCTTTGACGCGTGCATTCTCGATGTTGAGTGTCGACTCTTCGACGATATTGCCCACGGAGAAGCGCGTATCGCCTGCGACCTTAATCTTACGACGTGAGAACATTTGGCGCACGATGATCTCGACGTGCTTGCGGGCAATCGATGCTCCTTGTGTTTCGTAGATTTTGTTTATCTCGGCGATGATGTAGCGTTGTGCGCGGTCGAGTCCTCCGAATTTGTGGAGCTCGTCGATGTCCGCATATCCGTCGGTGAGCAAGTCCCCTGCCTTCACCCGTGCGCCCTCTTTGACGATCGGTGAGCGGCGGAACGAAACGGAGTGCTCCACTTCCTTGACCTCTTTTTCTTTCTTGCCCTCTGCCTCACTCAAGACCACGATGATGAGGTCGTCTTTTTCACCGCGCTTGATGTCGGAGACCACGCCGTCGGTCTTACACACCACTGCCTGTGCCTTTGGTGTCTGGCGCTCAAAAATGTCCTCGACACGAGGGAGACCCATCGTAATGTCTTCTCCTGCTGCTCCTCCTGCGTGGAAGGTACGCATCGTGAGCTGTGTTCCTGGCTCACCGATAGCTTGTGCAGCAACGATTCCGACTGTTTCACCCAAGGCAACCATCATGCCACGGCCAAGATCCATGCCGTAGCATTTCTGACACACACCGCGGAGTGTCTTGCAAACCAATGGTGAGCGGACGAAAACCTCGCTGACTCCTGCATCTTCCACAGCCTTTGCTTCATCGCGGCCGAGCAAGCTCCCCTTCTTGAAGATCACCTTGCCGTCGGCTACAGCGTCTTTTGCGAGCACGCGTCCACGAGAGTTGCGTGCCATCGTGATCTCGATACCGAGTGCATTTTCCTTGGTGAGACGAATTCCTTCTTTCTCGCCACAGTCCTCTTCAAGCACCACAACGTCTTGCGACACGTCCACCAAACGGCGGGTGAGGTATCCTGCTTTCGCGGTGTTGAGCGCGGTGTCTGTCATACCCTTTCGTGCACCGTGGGTTGAAATGAAGTATTCAAGCGGAGTAAGACCCTCTTTGAGTGACGGCACCATTGGGAAGTCAATAATACGACCAGATGGCCCTTGAGTGAGTCCCTTCATTCCCACCATGAGTGAGAGCTGCTTGATGGAACCACGGGCACCAGAAGTGATCATGTCCATGACTGGGCCGTTGAGTGGAAGCCCCTTCGGCACCACCTTTTCAATCTCACTTTGTACGCGAGACCAAATCTCAATGACCTTGCGGTATTTTTCTTCTCCCGACAAAAGTCCTTCTTCGTACCCTTCGATAACGAGCTGCTCCTCCTTGCGTGCAGCGGCGACGATAGCTTTCTTCTCGGGTGGAACCTTCACATCAGAGAGCGACCAAGTGATTCCTGATTTCGTCACATACTTATATCCAAATGCCTTTATTTTATCGAGTACAGCCGGAGTACCGTCGATGCCGTAGCGCGTAATGAGGTCGTCCACTGCGTTCGCCAAATCTTTCTTGATGACTTCTTTGTTGATATAAGGGAAGTCTTTAGGAAATACCGAGTTGAAGAGAAGACGTCCAACAGTGGTCTCAAATGGCTTGCCTTCATATACTCCGTACTTCTCCGTGTCCGTACCCATGACTTTTATCTTTGCGCGGAAACCGACGACACCGAAGTCGTATGCGGTAATAGCCGCATTTGGTGTAGCAAATATTTTTCCTTCTCCGGTGTCTCCTTCGATGACCTTCGTCATCCAGAAGCAGCCAGCGACGATATCGTGGCCAGGGTTTACCACTGGGTCTCCACTTCCTGGCTTCAAGAGGTTTTTGTTTGATGCCATCAGCTCCTTTGCTTCGGCCTGCGCCTCGTCGGAGAGTGGCACGTGTACGGCCATCTGGTCTCCGTCGAAGTCTGCATTAAACGCAGAGCAGACGAGTGGATGCACCTGAATAGCGTTACCCTCGATGAGTGTAGGGTTAAATGCTTGAATACCCAGACGATGGAGTGTCGGTGCGCGGTTGAGGAGAACGTACTTTCCCTTGATGACGTCTTCGAGGTTGCCCCACACTTCAGGTATACCCTCGTCGATAAGACGATTGGCACCACGAATGTTGAACGCGAGCCCTTGATCAAGAAGCTTTGCAATCACGAATGGTCTGAAGAGCTCAAGCGCCATGTGCTTGGGAAGTCCACATTGATTCAACTTGAGGTCAGGACCGACGACGATAACGGAGCGTCCTGAATAGTCCACACGCTTACCCAAAAGGTTCTGGCGGAAGAGTCCCCCCTTACCTTTCAAAGTATCTGCGAGTGACTTCAATTGTCGGCGCTGCGTCTGGCTCATCGCGGCGGAGGTAGAACCATGGCGAATAGAGTTGTCGATGAGTGCGTCGACCGCCTCCTGCAAAATACGCTTTTCGTTGCGCAAAATAACTTCGGGTGCGTCGATTTCAACGAGCTTCTTCAGGCGGTTGTTGCGGTTGATGACGCGGCGATAAAGGTCGTTCACGTCGCTCGTTGCATGGCGCCCTCCTTCGAGCGCGACCATTGGGCGCATCCCTGGAGGAATGATGGGAAGCACGGTGAGGAACATCCACTCGGGGCGCACGCCAGAGCGCAGCATCGCCTTCACGAGGGAGAGGCGTTTGTATAGCTTCACGCGCTCGACAGCGCCCGCTTTTTCAAGCGACGTGACAAGATGCGTTTCAAGCTTCTTTAAATCGAGTTTCTTAAACATGGCAAAGACAGCCTCAGCGCCGATGCCTGCCTCAAATGCAGACGAGTACTTCAATGAGTATTTGTGGTACGTCATTTCGTCAAGGATGAGCCCGACAGAAATACCAGCAATCTCTTTCTTTGCTGCAGTGAGAAGCTCCTTCATTTTGTCCTTTGCGCCCTTTGCCTCAAGCGACTTCACCTTCGATTTGTACTCTTGGTCGAGCTGGCGAAGTAAATCTTCTTTTTCTTTTTCATTCACCGAGGTGATGACATATGCGGCAAAATAAATCACTCGCTCAAGCTCGGCAACAGGAAGGTTGAGCAAGAGTCCGATGCGCGAAGGAATACCGCGCAAAAACCAAATGTGTGAAACAGGTGCAGCAAGCTCGATGTGGCCCATGCGCTCGCGGCGCACGATAGCACGCGTTATTTCGACGCCACACTTCTCACAAATAATGCCCTTGTAGCGAATTCCTTTGTACTTGCCACAGTAGCACTCGAAGTCCTTCTCTGGTCCGAAGATGCGCTCGTCGAAGAGGCCTCCACGCTCCGAGCGCTGGGTGCGGTAGTTGATGGTCTCGGGCTTCGTCACCTCGCCGTGCGACCATTCTTTTATGCGCTCAGGGCTCGCAAGCTTGATGCCAATCGCGTTGAAATCTGTTGATGGATTGTTCATAGGTATGAATGTGCGGAGGGCGATTAATTGGTGTCCCCTTCTGGGAGCGTGAGTAAATCAATATCAAGAGAAAGTCCGCGCAGTGAGTTCACGAGCACATGGAATGTCGCAGGTAAGTTTGGCTCGCGAATACTGCGTCCTTTTACAATAGCGTCGAATGCTGCCGAGCGACCCAAAATGTCATCCGACTTGATGGTGAGCATCTCGCGCAGAATGTGTGCAGCGCCGTACCCTTGGAGCGCCCACACTTCCATCTCTC
>JAYUQK010000125.1:0-6384 GCA_043756785.1 Candidatus Lloydbacteria bacterium
CTAATGAATGAACTCATTGGGAAGGCAACGCTGGAAGTTTCCGGCACACATAGCTACACACTCCCACCACAAGAATGGCCGGAATGAGGAAGGACGAAACCGAACCACCCCTTGGTGGTTTTTTCTTTAGGGTACTTGCATATTAAAAAGAGTGTGGTAGTGTGATTTTAGGTTTTTCACATCACGTTTGAGGTATAAAAATGTTTATTGCAATACGGATGGTAAATGGAGTTGTCGCACTACTGGCCCTCGTGTTGGCTGCCTACGTCTTTTCATGGGCGCCACAATCAGTCGCCCTCCAAGAAACGGGGGTGCGATTATCAGTGGTCGTACTCTTTTTTATTGCTGACCTGACCTTTCGCAAAAAAAATCAATTCAGTGATAAATTTTTTGCCGCCACGTGGACGCTCTTTTTTTCGTGGCTTTTTTTCCTCGGAATACAGAAGCTGTGGCTCGGCGACATTTCAGAGGGGGAAGGCGGGACGATGTACTTCAGCGTTGTCGTCAGCATCTTTACCGCTGTACCACTGCTCCTCAATAGCACATATCTTTTTGCTTCCTTCTTCACGAAAAAAGAGTAGTGGCCATCAAAATCCCACAAATCCCCCTGCCTTGTCTGGGGATTTCTTTTTTCTCGCAAGCAAGATGTCACCTTGAGTGAAGATAATACCCCCCATGGGAACTTGCGCAGGTGGGTTTGGCACGGTCCGCCGCTTTGGGCGGCAAACCCATCGAGCAGAGCGACCAATTTTTCTTAGCGGTACTCCGCATTAGAAAAATGAAGTACTCGTTGTGGTGCAACAATTTTTCGGTTGAAAAATTGAAGGTGTGTCCCGTGAGGGTATTATCTGAGCGCTTATTTGCAATCCCTCATCCCCCATGCTAGTATTTCCCCACGTATGAAAATCATTGCAGAAGTCACAAAACAAGGGGGCGAGTCAGGGGCAGCTATTATCCGCCGTTTTACCAAGCGCGTGCAAGGCACCAAGGCACTCATGAAGGTCCGCGAGGAGCGTTACTTCGAGCGTGCAATGTCGAAGCTCAAGATGAAGCGCCGCGCACTCGTATCGATGGAAAAAGGAAAAACCTATGAGCGCCTCAAAAAACTTGGCAAAATCCCCGAAAAAGTCGAAGGAGCGAGAGGAAAACGCTAGTCTCGGAAATCCGAGATTTACCCTCACTAGACTCACAAAAGACAGAGTTCCCGCTCTGCCTTTTCTCCTTTTGAAGGAAAAAGTGCTTGGAAAAAAGTATGCGCTCTCCCTCGTAACGGTGGGAGATGCGCGTTCGCGTACACTCAATGAGACGTACCGCAAAAAATCATATACCCCGAATGTACTCTCTTTCCCTATTTCCGACACACAGGGAGAAATATTTCTCAACCTCAAGCAAGCGCGTCGCGAGCATCGCAAAAGAGGAGAATCGTACGACTATTTTGTCGCACTCCTCTTTATCCACTCCATGCTCCATTTGATTGGATATCGTCATGGCAGTACAATGGAAGGCATAGAGCACAAGCATCTTCTGCGATTCAATATCACCAATACTTTTTAAGTCGTGGCGGTGGTGGGATTAAAGCGGCAATGCACAGTGTCCTTTTATTCCATGAAAAAAAGAATCATCACTGGCATCGACATTGGCACCAACTCCGTACGCGTGGTGATCACTGAATACACCCAAGGAGGTGGGCTTCCCCACGTGCTCGGTGTCGGAAAGGCGGAGTCACGTGGACTGCGCCACGGATACATCATGAATATCGCCGACGCAGTGCGCAGTGTGCGTCAGGCAGTGGAGGAGGCGGAGCAGTCGGCTGGACTCCACATTCGGGAAGCATTTGTATCGGTGGGAGGTGTCGGGCTCGAAGGTGCACAAACGGTGGGTGCGGCAATAATCTCGCGCGCAGACTCAGAGATAACCGAAGCCGACGTCGAGCGCGCGCATCGCGCATGCGAGCAAAATCTCCACAATGCGCCAAACAAAAAGGTGCTGCACACTGTTCCCATCGAATACATGATCGACGGGAAGAAAATCTATGGCCGGCCGGCCGGCATGCGCGGCCTTAAGCTCGAGGCAAAATGCCTCATCGTGACCTGCCTCGACCAGCACTTAGGCGACCTCATCCGCGCAGTCGAAGAAGCGGGTATCGAGCCTGTCGACGCTTGTGCCTCCCCCATCGCTGCATCATTTGTCGCACTCACCAAAGCGCAGCGCGTCGCGGGCTGCGTGCTCGCAAATATCGGCGCCGAGACGCTCTCTATTGTGGTGTACGAAGAGGGTCTTCCCATCTCACTTGAAATTTTCCCCATCGGCTCCACTAACATCACCAACGACATCGCGCTCGGGCTAAAGATTCCACTTGAGGAGGCAGAGCTCATCAAGCTCGGTAAAAGCGGGCATGAATTTCCCAAAAAGAAACTGAACGACATTATACTCTCTCGCCTCGAGGATATGTTTAGTCTCGTCATCGCACATTTGAAAAAGATAGGTAAGCACGAGCTCTTGCCCGCAGGGATCATCCTCACGGGTGGTGGGTCGGGACTAGAGACCATCGAGGACTTTGCACGGGTGGCAATGCGCCTTCCCTCCAAGATACCAGTGAGTAATATTGAGTTTGCCAACAACCCAAAATCAAAAAAACACGTCAAAGACACCTCGTGGTTCGTCGCATACGGGCTATGCATTTGGGGGGCGACGAACGACCGCCCCACGATGCAGGGCGGGAGCGGAATGCTCGACAACGTCAAGTCTATGTTTTCCAATCTGGTGAAACAGCTCATGCCGTAGGAACCATGAGCATGGAATGAATTTACATACTTCGCTTTATTCCCCTATTTTGCTATACTTTTAGGTATTATCGAGCAAACGTTATTTTTTACTATGGCTAAAATTAATCCGGAAATCGAAGCATTCGCACGCATTAAAGTCGTGGGGGTTGGAGGCTCGGGCAGAAATGCCATCAATCACATGATGCGCTCAAAGGTGACGGGTGTAGAGTTCATCGTCGCCAATACCGACGCGCAAGATTTGCATAACTCTCTTGCAAGTAAAAAAATTCATATTGGAAAAAACCTCACACGAGGCTTAGGGACGGGTATGAACCCAGAGCTTGGCAAGCGTGCAGCCGAGGAAACAAAGGAAGAGATACAGGAGGCACTCAAGGGCGCCGACATGGTCTTCATCGCGAGTGGGATGGGTGGTGGTACGGGCACGGGGGCATCCCCCATCGTGGCGCGCACTGCGCGAGAGCTCAATGCGCTCACCATAGGCGTCGTCACCAAGCCATTCTTTTTTGAAGGTTCACAGCGCATGATGCTCGCCGACCGCGGCCTTGAGGCACTCGAAGCCGAGGTTGATGCACTCATCGTCATCCCCAACGACAAGCTGCTCAACAACTCCAAGGACACCACCATTCTCTCCGCGTTTGCTCAGGCCGACGAAGTCTTGCGTCAAGCAGTAGAGGGCATATCTGACCTCATCATCACCCCTGGGCTCATCAACGTGGACTTCGCCGACATCAAGGCGGTAATGGCCAACGCAGGAACGGCGCTCATGGGTATAGGGGTAGCAACAGGGGAAAACCGTGCTGTCGAAGCTGCACGCATGGCTATCAACTCCCCTCTTCTTGATGTATCTATCAATGGCGCTCGCGGCGTGCTCTTTGCCATAGCCGGCGGAGAGGACATGACCATGAATGAAATCCAAGAAGCAGCAAAAATCATCACAGAATCCGTCGACCAGAATGCGCGCGTCATCTTCGGTGCCATTATCGACAGCAAGCTTCGTAAGGGGGAGATCAAAATCACCGTTATTGCATCAGGATTTCCAGATGCAAATGGCCGAACTGCTAAAAAGTTTGGGGGTGAACAGCGTGAAAAGAAACCTTCGGAAAACGAAGTGGAGCGTAGTGAAGAGAAGGACGCGGAGGAAACACTTTTTGCAAAACCCGAAGAGAAACTTGTCGACGCAGTGCGCAAAGACAGAGACAATACCGAGCGCGCAATCTTCAACACCGTCCCAGAGGAAAAACAACGCAATACCGGAAGACAAGAGGGATTTACTTCTACAAAAATTGACGATGACGAAGATGACGATGACCTCGGAGTGATTCCGAGTTTTTTAAGGAGATCCAAACTTCGGTAATTCTTACTTCGATTGTTTTCCCAATGTTCAATCATCTCTGGGTGCTCCCGTTCGATGCAGTGCGAGGCGGAGTTCGAGGAGGTCGTGACGGCTGTATGAGTGATACTGCCTCACGACCACCGCAGACGACAACGAAGCAATGCGCGAACGGGAGCACCCATGTTATTAAACTCACAATATAAATATGTACGATTTGGTCATAATTGGTGGAGGCCCTGGAGGGGTGGCGGCAGGAGTGTATGCAGCGCGTAAACGCTTAAAAACATTATTTATTACTTATGAGTGGGGCGGTCAGTCAACCGTTTCGGACGGAATTCAAAACTGGATTGGTACCATCAACATCCCTGGGGCCAAGCTTGCAGAGGACCTGAAGTCACACCTCGAGGCCTATAAATCTGACATTGTGGACATCAAGGAGCATGAGCTTGTCACCAATATTGAAAAATCTGAGGGTGGTTTTAAGGTTACCACCGACGCCGGTGGATCATACGAAACAAAAACAGTACTTGTGGCTTCTGGCTCAAAACGTAGGAAGCTCGATATCCCTGGGGCCGTGGAGTTTGAAAACAAGGGCATCACCTACTGCGCATCATGTGACGGGCCACTCTTTGCAGGCAAAGACGTCGTCGTTATTGGTGGAGGCAATGCCGGCTTCGAAACAGCAGCGCAGCTCCTTGCATACACCAAGTCCGTCACATTACTGCAGCGCGGTGGAGAGTATCGCGCCGACCCCGTCACCGTCGAGAAGGTTTTAGCGAATCCAAAAATGAAGGGCATTGTAAACACTGAGCTCGTCGAAGTACGGGGTGAGCAATTTGTTACGACAATGGTTTACAAAGACATGACAGACGGGCAAATAAAGGAAATCCCCTGCGGTGGCATTTTTGTCGAGGTTGGGCTTATTCCTGCGACGGAATATGTCAAAGGACTCGTAGAATTAAACCCCTATGGCCAGATAGTCACCGACCCACGCACCCAGCAGACAAAGACCCCTGGGATTTGGGCGGCTGGCGACTGCACCGACGGACTCTATCACCAGAACAATATTGCGGTGGGCGACGCCGTGCGTGCACTGGAGGACATCTATATGCATCTCCACACAAAGTAGGCTTAGATCATCGAATGAAAAAACCACCCGCGCGATGCGGGTGGCTTGCTTTTACTTTTCCTGCTCTAGCTTTTTACGCAACTCCTCCTCCTTTTGCAACTTCGGGAGTGCATACTGCATATACGCTTCGAGCATCACCAAGGCCTTTTGGTAGAGGACTGGATTTGCCTCTTGTACCGGCCGCTTCACGGGGCCATTTATCATTGGCCCCCCAGTATTCACATGCCCGCTAAGGGTGCACTCAGAAAGCGACTCACGAGGCTTGATGCCAGAATAGGCAAATTGAATATCGAGCCCTACACCCGTGCACTGTACGGGCACCCAGTCACTCTTCGAGCCAATGAGGTACTCTGACGATGTGAACTTAATTGCGCCACCGTCACTGGTTGGCACGATGGTCTGCACAACACCCTTGCCAAACGTGTTTCCCGTGCCAGCGACCACCCCGAGGCCCCTGTGCCTAAGTGCAGTAGCGACAACCTCAGAGGCAGATGCACTTACCCCATTCACCACAACGAGGATGGGGAGGCCATTCGTAATGCTCCGTGGTGTCGGATGGAGGACCCGGTGGGGTGGAGGAATATATGACTCAATGCCTTCGTTGTCCCTTGTCAGAATGATGTCTCCTGGCGACTCATCAAAAAGCCTGATGAGGTTGTAGGCTTCGTCAAGAAGTCCGCCAGGATTGTTCTCCATATTGAGGATGAGGCCTGCGAGCTCTCCGCCCGCGCGCTTTTTAAGTAGGGCGAAGTGCTGCCCTACTTCAAAGGCAAGCTTTTCTTGAAACTGCTTCGCCTTGATGTAGGCATAGGTCTTTCCCTCGTATACGATGAGGTTGCTTTCGACCCTCACTGTCCGTATGACCTCACGTGCAAGCGTGAATTCAATTGAGCTCTCCACGTTCTTTCGTGTAACGCGAATACGCACACTCGTTCGCGGCTCTCCACGTAGGAGCTTCACTGCATCATCGGCGCTCTCAAAAGGTATCGTTGGGACAGGCACACCATGCTCGGGAATAATGTGAGTAATGAAGTCACCCGCGAGTACTCCCGCACGCGCTGCGGGGGTACCCTCGATTACATTCAAAACAAGTACCGGAGCATTTTTCCCTTTAAAAATTTCAATGCCGATTCCGC
>JAYUQK010000126.1:0-2427 GCA_043756785.1 Candidatus Lloydbacteria bacterium
TATCCACGGTCGACAATCGTGCGGAGTATCGCTGCGTAGGTTGAAGGCCTTCCGATGTCGCGGCGGTCGAGCTCCTTGATGAGTCCCGCTTCAGTGTAGCGGGGGAGTGGCTCAGTTTGTTTTTCTTGGGCGGAGAGCTCTTTCAGCTTGAGTGCGTCATTTGCTATAACTTTCGGTAGCGTGACTTCCTCACCCGCTGCATCGGGGTCCGCGAGGAGCCATCCAGGAGAGACGATGCGAGAGCCATTCGCGTGAAAGTCTGGAATAGTTTCTTTTTCATTTGCTTTTCCTCCAGTAATATTTGCCACAATTTTTGTGCGTAGCGTCGTCGCGTCGACCATCTGTGAGGCGAGTGTGCGCTCGCGGATGAGTGCGTAGAGTCTCTGCTGCTCCGTGTTTGCCCCCGCTGTTTTCTTCGCAGCACTCGTCGGGCGTATGGCCTCGTGCGCTTCTTGGGCATTCTTACTTTTTGTTTTATAGACTCGTGCCTCTGCCTTATCCCTTCCGTACGTCGTGGCAATAACTGAAAGTATTTCTTTCTGTGCTTCCGCTGCAAGATTTGTACTGTCGGTACGCATGTAGGTGATGAAGCCACCTTCGTAAAGCTTTTGTGCTATTTGCATTGTGCGTGACGGAGAGAGGCCGAGGCGTGTCGAGGCCGTCTGCTGGAGCGTTGATGTGGTAAATGGTGCTTTTGGCTGGCGGGCGACTTGCGTCTCCTTCACATCGAGCACCTGCCAGTCGCGTGACTTTCCTTCCTGCAATATTTTCTCCACAAGGTTTTTGTCGCGCGGCTCCTCGCTGCAAGTGAGTGTGAACACCTCTTTATTTTTCGTTGCGACGTCTGCGGTGATTTTCCAAAATGTTTCAGGAATAAACGCACGTATTTCGCGCTCGCGCTCCATAATGATGCGGAGCGCTGGGGACTGCACTCGCCCCGCAGAGAGGCCATAGCGCACCTTTTTCCAAATAAGCCCCGAAAGGTCGTATCCTACGAGGCGGTCGAGGATGCGGCGTGCCTCTTGCGCATGGCGGAGGTTCTCGTCAATTGGGCGGGGGTGCTTGATGGCCTCAAGTATCGCCGACTCGGTGATTTCGTGAAAGACGATGCGTTTTGCCTTTTTGAGGCCAAGCGTGTCTGCAATGTGCCACGCTATCGCCTCGCCCTCGCGGTCGGGGTCAGTGGCGAGGAGCACCTCACTCACCTTTTTCGCTGCATCACGGAGCTCTTTCACTACTTTTTCTTTTCCTGCCACCACTTCGTAGTGGGGGATAAACCCGCCCTCGATATCAATGGCAATTTTGTTGGACTTTGGAAGGTCGCGAATATGCCCCACGGAAGCGAGCACGACATATTCCTTCCCGAGGTAGGTCTCGAGTTTCTTTATCTTTGTGGGAGACTCGACGATGACGAGTGTTTTTTGCATTTTTGCAACAGGCATGTTGAATGTATAAGTACCACATCAAAACAAATAACGCAAACTGTGTACAAAAAAAGAGCAACGATATCGTTGCTCTGTAGTGTCGCCTAATGTTTGAGAACGCGCAGTACGCGGTCGATCTCGCTTGCTGGGATTTCTTTGCGGAGTGCTGCTTCGCAATGCTTGAACAAGATGCCCTGATTGTCGCCGGCGGCACTCCATACATCAATGCGGCCCTTGCTTCCCAGCTTCATGGTGTTCAGCCTTTGCAGTGTTTTGGAGTCAGTAGCGAATGCAAAAATACTTAAGTTATTTTTTGTCCCCGCTGCGATCACGCCACAGCCAACTTGTCGCGTATCAGGAGCGGGGGTGCTCGCGGCTGCCGTAGAGAAAGAAAATGTCATGGCAGCAATGACAAAAAGGACAACGACGAGAATATAGAGTGATTGCTTTTGATCGTTTGAAAACTTGCGCATCGGTTTCCCTAAATAAACTGTTTATACCTCCCTCAGGTTAGCACGAGGTATAAAACGAGCAAGGTCACCTCTTGCTCTATATATAGTTGCGGCGAATTCCCTCGTTTGTTTCAACAATGTGTCCGCCAATTTCGAGTTTCATGAGCATTACATTTGCTTCGCTCGCGCTCATTTGTAGCTGCTCAAATATCATCTCACGCTGCATGGGCTCACCAAGGAGCTCGAGCACTGCGCGCTCCCTATCGGGGAATTGCGAGAGATCAATCTCTACTTTTTCCGCCATGTCCTCAATACTAAAGCCCAGCGCGAGGAGTACGTCGGAAGGTGAGGTGACTGGTGTCGCACCGAGTGCGATGAGCTTGTTTGTCCCTTTGGCGTTTTGCGAGAACATGCTGCCGGGGATAGCGAGCACGTCACGGTTGTAGTCGGTGGCGAGGCGCGCGGTGATGAGCGTCCCAGACTTCTCGCTCGCCTCCACGATAAGTGTCGCTTGGGCCAACCCCGCCATGATGCGGTTGCGCATGGGGAAG
>JAYUQK010000127.1:0-6281 GCA_043756785.1 Candidatus Lloydbacteria bacterium
ACATTCATGTGATGGATCTGGCGGCTGGGCATCTGGCCGCGCTGAAAGAGCTGGATGGCTCGGGCAGCACATTGACCGTCAACCTCGGCACCGGGCAGGGCTATAGTGTGCTGGATATGGTGCAAGCCTTCGAGAAGGCAAGCGATTGCCCCGTTCCTTACCGTATTACCGAGCGGCGACCGGGGGATATCGCGTCCTGTTACGCCGATCCTGCGCTTGCGTATGAGTTGATGGGCTGGCGTGCAGAACGACCACACCTTTTTTGAGCTCCAGATCCTTCGTGCGCAACACTTCGTGATAGGTACCGTCCGGAAGTTTCTCTTCAATGGTGACGTAGTAGTTCCCAGGAGGAATCAAGAAGTAAAATCGCCCCGTCGCGTCGGCAACTGTTTTCTTGACGACGGTATTTAGCCCAGGGAGCCAGACTTTTATCAATGCAAATGGAATCGGCTTTCCCGTAAGCTTGTTGAGTACACGCGTTATCTTGTGTGTCGCACGCCAGAAAACCTGAAAGGCGAGAATGCCTACATATACCACGACGATCGCCGCATTGAGTAAGGACGGGGTGAGTGCGAGTGAGAGAGCAGAGAATGCAAGTCCCACAAAAAATATGATGTTGAATATCCACAAACGAATGCTCGTGTTTTTTGAGTACACTTGAAAGACTTGGTCTTGGTTTTTTGCAAACTCATTCCAGTCAAACTCAATCGGATCAAGTGGAATATTATACATTACCGCACCTCCCTCGCGCACTTGAAATGGATCTCCAAAATAAAGATTTTCATAAAATTCATCGCGCACGCGCCCCTTCAACTTATCTGAGGGAAATTTATAGTGTGTTTTATTTGCCACGATACTGTACTCACCTGGGTGTAGGAGAAATCCATAGCGCCCATCGAGGTCGGTGATAGCTTCGCCTTTCGACTCTGTGGTGTCCCGCACTTGTGCGATCACATAGGCAGGGTCGAGTGGGCGCTTGGTGACTGAGTCGTATACCACACCCCAAGGCTCGCTCTTTTTTCTCCGAAAAAGCCCAGTCAAAAGAGCGATGAGCTTCAGTAAAAGGAGATAAATATCATAGACCGATCCCACATTTGTTGCGAGCAAGACCGCCTGCGAAACCCCCACTGCAACACCAAGAGGAGCTGCAACGGGTGAGATGGAACTCACTGGCTCGTCGATAAAGTTGAGTGTATTGGTTATTGCCTCTGTGACACTGGGGGGAATAATACTCGGCACACGAGGAGACATATATACCTCAAAAATACCACTGACGCGGCGAATGCCTTGCTTTTCGTGGTCGAGCATACTAATAGCAAAGGGGTATCTCCCGCTCTCTCGCGTCAGGGGGAAGACTGCCTCATATGCATCACGCGCACCATTGAGGCGCAGGAGGTATGAGGACGACTTGCCGATAACATTTGGGTCGTCGATACCGATGGCGATAGTCTTGAGCACATCAGGTAGCTTGCGCGAAGAGATGGATACACGAATCGTGTTTGCGCCGTTGACCCGAAAGGCGCCACTTTGTGCAACAAGTTTTTTTTCACCAGTTGAGGATATCTCGACAAAAATAAAGTCGTCTATGGTGATACTTCCGATCATTGCATTTGGTGTCCCCGTGGCAGGAAAATTCACAAATGGCCCAGTGGAGGTAGCGGTGATGGGTGGGAAGATTGGCGTACTCGTGGGCGCAGGTGTCGGAGGTGGAGGTGGCGGGGTACTGGCCCCTGGTGTGGGTGGGGGGGGAGGTGGAGTCCCAGGTGGTGGTGGCGGAGGTGGTGGGGGTGGTGGAGTGACCACGCCGGAGTCTGTCAACGCAGAAATGATTGCGCCCGAAGAGTAATTGACGGAAGTATCGCGCGCAAAAACGGTGTAATAATAGAGTGTCCCCGTAGCGCGACCACTGTCGACGAACGCTGTTGCTGCGCCATCATACACGAGGACCCCGTCGGTATGCGACGCGGGGTAGCCCGTGGTGCGTCGCATGATACGCACTGCGGCAAAGTCACTGTCCGTGGGGTTCACCCAAGAAAGTGCGACAGTGGTGAGCGAGGGCGTCGCCACGAGTCCTGAGACATTTGCCGGAGGCGTAGTATCTGGTGGCTGTGGTGGGGTTTGCGTCGAAAAAGAACCTGTATATGCCGCGCTCTCATTGTTGGAGGCATCTTTTGCGGTAATACGAAAATAATACAGCGTATTTGTCGCGAGCGAGCTGATTCCCATTGCATGAGTTGCCCCATAGCCAACCTCGCTTGCACTCCCATCCGTGTATGAGGTCGTTGTGCCCCACGAAATAGTCGCAAGTGCGTTTTCGCTTGTGGTGAAATTTATCGTCGCGGTGGTGTAGGTCGTACTTGCAGTCACGCTTGCAATGGTGGGTGCCAGTGTGTCGGTCGTCGTAAAGACCCACGTTGCATTTCCTGAAATACCCATAAATGCGTTGCTGGATTGGTCGATAAAAGTCCCCGGTGCAGCCTCCACATAATATTGCGTATTTGAAGATAGCGCAGCTGATGGGACGATGGTGGCCACGGCACCAAGCACGGTCACCTGACTGCCTGACACCGAAATCGCTTCAAATATGCTCGCGTCAGACATGCGCCGAATAGTGATATTTCCTGACGCTTTACTCACCAACTCATTAAAGGTTATGGAGAGTGCGGTCGTCGAAGAAACTCCCGTCGCATTGTTTAGGGGCGTGAGACCTATCACCGTCGGAGGCGTTGTGTCCCCTCCACCACCGCCGCCAGACGGAGAGGTCGTCGCAGTACTTGTCGCAGAGAGTCCTGAATAATTAAATGCCGTATCGAATGCCTGCACTGTGTAGCTGTATGCAGTCGATGCAGCAAGCCCAGTATTAGAAAAAGTGATTGACGTTGTTGTCGCAATAATCGCAAGGTTTCTCCGAATGACATACCCTCCGACGGAAACGTTGTCTGTCGATGCCGTCCACGAAAGGTCGATTTGCGAGCTCGAGACGGCTGTCGCAGAGAGGCCAGATGGGGTGCTTGGTGGAATAACATCGGAAACCACGCTCACGCCGATGGTGAACTGATTTTCCGCAGCAAATACAGTGCGCAGGGATGTAGATACGGAATAGCAAAAAAGGAAGAAGAGTGTCGCCAGAATGGCACCGAAGAAAAAAGTTTTTTTGTGCTGTGCTGCGTTCATAGTGCGTGACTGTTCCAAATATGCTCTAGGTAATTATTTTTTATTTTTTATAGTGCGAGCACCGTCAGTGTGGAGGTGGCCGTATACGCGCCCGCAGGCTGTACATTCGACGCCCCAGACTCTGCACGAAAACGCACGGTGGTAGGCGTGCCGGACGGATGGTTTGGCGTGATGCGCGTCGCAACGGTGTCTGCGGAAGTGAGGAGTGGTACCCAGCACGTGCTCGCGGTGTCGAGTGCTCCTGCGTTACAAATTACCCCGTTGTCTTTAAATCGCTGAGGGATGTCTACCCCCTCAGGAGAAAATCCAAAGCGACTTGCTGCAGCTGGGGTAGTGAAAGTGAAGTCGGGGTCCCCTCCTGCGGGAACATAATTGGCAAAACTATTTACCCCCGACTGGAGTGCTGGGGTGCCCGATGCACGGATGTTCATGGTGTACCCCGCAGCGTTGTCTGTTGTGACTGTCCACGTCGCCACGCCGTTGCCCACACCACCAGTGGTGGGGATGCTCGGGGAAAGTGTGATGCTCCCTGGGGCACTTATGGCAAGATATACTTCTTGCATCTGCTGATAGCCCGCCTTGATGCGGTACGTTGCGGACGACGACGTGCCCACCCCCTCCTCACCGAGGGTGTCTTCTGCGCGATACGATGTGGAGGTAGAGAGTAGTCCTCCTGCGTTCACTGAATCCTCGACGATGCGATAGCTCGTGCTCGATGAAACATATGCATATGCTACTGGGGTAAGGAGAATCGTTATCGCAAGAAGAATGGCGAGGTGGGAAATGCTTTTACTGATGCGGTTTGCGGACAACATATCTATGAAATAGTGTGCCTCGAGAGCAGCAGTGAGCGGCGAATAATGAAGACAAACAGAAGGAGTCCCACACTCATCAGTAGTGCCTGCAGGAGACTCGGGAGCACGAAGAAATGTACTTCGCGCGTGTCGATGATATCTTGGTAGCCACGATTCTGCTCCAGATGTGCAGTATAGTACCCCATGCGCAAATCGCCGTGGAAGTCTATCTCGCGCATGCGCGTACCAGACGGCAATACCACCCATGGGTCGATTATCACCTCCTCATCCTTGGAGAAAAAAGAAGTAAGCGAAATCCTCCCGTAGGGGTTCAGATGCACATTGCCCGTGTTCATGAAAGCAACCTGAAACCGGAGTGGGTGCTCGCTCGTTGGCGCAGGGGTTGTTTTTGCATTATTGAAAAGACCAAACTCAAGCAGGCTCCCCTCTTCTTTTGCATTACCCGAAACGCGAACATAAAAAAGCGTTGCGAGCCTACTTTCCACGGCAACGCTCTCGTTTGGCACTGCACCTGACGAAAAAATAGGGGTGAAAGTAAAGACCACCGAGCCATAGTGCCCGCCCGGCGTCGCGTCTTTGGGTATATCCACAGTCACCGGCACACCAATAGTCTGCCCAGAAAGAATGATTAAAGAGTCGGTGGGGGTGCGCACGAGAGTGCGCAGTGGATATGCTCCCCCATTTGCCCCAAGGAGCACTATTGGGTCGTCGGTCGCACTGGCCTGCGTGCGCGAGGCGACATCCTCGAATGAAACACTAACTCGAAGTGGGAGCGCGGTAGAGTTGGTAAGCGAGAGTGTCCGCAAAGCACTGGTACCCGGGGCTATTTCCAACTCTACTTTTGCGGGTCGGACCACAAAGGCACCTGCGGGTGTCTCTGCCGCAAAAGACACTTGGGGAATAGCGAGGAAGGCGCACAAAAATGTTGTGGCAAAAAAAGATACCCCACTTTTACGCATATAAAAAAACCGCATATGCCTATTATACGAGAAAAAATCCGCGCTCGCTAGGCCAGGGAACAATGACGTCTACTGCGCTCTACTCGTCGTCCCCGTACTCGCCTTACGCGTGATAACATATTCGACATGCTCACCCTCCACGCCGTCAAATATGGGAGCAATGATGACGGAGTCCTCGTCTGCCCCGTCGGCGATACGTACGTCGTCCGAAAAGGGCAGCGTGTCCATTTCTTCGGTCGCTGGTGGTGGCTGTGGTGATGATTTTTTGTCTTGATCTTGGTATAACGTAGTCCCCTCCCCGCGCGCTGAAACGACAGCAGCCATATAGGTGACCGGCTTGCCCAAGAGCGAGGTTGGGAACTGTGTAGCAAGTGAAAATAGTGATACAACAAGACATGCAGCAAAAGCAACATTAAAAGCAAGACTTTTTGTGAGCGGACGCTCTTCGCGGATGGTGAGGTGATGCTCGCTCTCTATCGCGGGTAAAAGCGATGGGCGCACTTCGGGGCTTGGTAGTGGAGGAGACGCAGAAGGAAAAAGGAGGGCGACCTTTGGGTGCATGGTGGGTGGAGTATTCGCAGTTTGGGCGGAGGGCACGGCCAATACTGCGGGCGTAGCTGTAGGCACGCTCCTCGGGGGAGAAAATACGACGACCCTCGCCCCCAGACCGAGGTCGGGTATCGCAGGGTGAGAAAGTGAGGATTCACTGACGGGGGTGGTGGGTACTTTTACAGAAGGTATTTTTTCCGAAAAAGAAAACAGAGGGGCAGGGTCGTGGTGCACCGTTGCATCAAGCGCGGTTTGAATGGGGTGTAGCGCGGGCGTTGCGACCGAAAGCGCCGGTGGCACAGTCGCGAGGGGTGGCGGGGTCATGTCTTCTTTTGTTACCAGTAAGTGCATTGGCGCACTCTTTGGCTTTGGTGGGGCGCTCTCCACTTCTGCGCTTAGGGGGGGTGGGGTACTCCGCACAATAGGTATGTGTATATTTTTTTCTTCGGGGAGGCTCGGGTGGAGCGGGTCGGACTCTACCGCGCGACCCACGAAAGAGAATGCTGATGCGGCACGGTTCGCCTCCCCAAAAGTGGGGACGGACTGCGTAATGCCTTCTGTGGTCTTTTGAGAAAATAGTGCGCTTGCTTCTTTTGCTGCCGCAAATGCATGCTCTTCTTTTGTATAAATTTTTTCCTCAAGCGGAGCGACGCCCACCACGTGGGGGGCCTCGGGTGCGAGCTCGGACTTCTCTACGAAAATAATATCTTCATAAGAAAGCAAAATAGTGTGCGTCTCACGGAGGAGCGATTCGAGCTCGATGACAAACTGCCCATTGTTCCAT